>SIAG01000155.1 GCA_009691925.1 Planctomycetaceae bacterium | reverse complement strand
CCTCTTCGACGTCGTCGAGATCCGCCTCCTCGACAGGAAGACCGGCCGCCTCGAGCCGCTCCTCGCCGAGGGGATGCAACCGGAGGCGGAGGCCCGAATCCTTTACGCCCGCACCGAACACAACGGCGTCACCGGCTATGTCGCAGCCACCGGGCGGAGCTATTTCTGCAACGACACGACGAAAGACAGCCGCTACCTCGAGGGCTGCAAGGGGGCGAAGAGCTCGCTCACCGTCCCGCTCATGCTCCACGAACAGGTGATCGGGACGTTCAACGTCGAGAGCCCCGAGCCAGGGGGCTTCTCTCACACCGACATGCAGTTTCTCGAGATCTTCTCCCGGGATGTCGCCGCGGCCCTCAACACCCTGGAGCTCCTCGTCGCCGAGAAGGCCTCGACGACCGCCGAGAGTGTCGAGGCGATCCACGGGGCGGTCGCCCTCCCGATCGACGACATTCTGAATGACGCCGTCAACGTCATGGAGCGCTACATCGGCCACGACGCCGACGTCGTCGAGCGTCTCCAGCGGATCCTGCGGAACGCCCGCGACATCAAGCAAGCGATCCAGAAGGTGGGAGAGAAGATGACGCCGAGCACCGCCCACGCCCAGCATCGCCGCGGCGAGCGGCGGCGGGCCCTGGCGGAGAAGCGGGTTCTCGTGGTCGATGCCGACGAGCAGGTTCGCGCGGCGGCCCACTGCCTCCTCGAACGCAACGGCTGCATCGTCGAGACGGCCCGTGACGGCGCCGAGGCGGCCTCGATGGTCCGCGCTGCCGGGGATGCGGACTACGACGTGATCCTCTCGGACATCCGCCTCCCGGACATGTCTGGCTACCAGCTCTTTTTGCGGCTCAACGAGATCCTCGCCGACGTGCCGCTGGTGCTCATGACGGGCTTCGGCTACGACCCCGGCCATTCGATCGTCAAAGCCCGCCAGGCCGGCATCAACCTCGTCCTCTTCAAGCCGTTTCGCGTCGACCAGCTCCTCGAAACGCTCGAACGGGCCCTCGAGCGCCCCAAGACCGGCGCCGGATAGTCGGTGGCGGTCGATTTCCGCCCGCCGCGCCCCCTCCAAGAGAGTGGGCTTCGATCGCGGCGTCGCGGCGCCCGCCGACGGTTTTCTCCCGGGCGGGATGCAAAAACGATCTCGCGCGGTCCAAAAACATCTCTTTCCGCGGCGAGGGATGCCCTTGACCCGTTCCCCCCGGGGCCAGTAACTATCCCGCCCTCACGGTTCTCCCATCCACGGGGATCATGTTCATGGCACGCTTCCGCGACATCGACGCTGCAGCCGGCAACGCTTGGCCAACGACGCGCCTGCAGTCGGTTCGTAACCAGGCCCCGGCCTCCGGCTGGGTCTGGCTGGCGGGGGTCTCCCTGTCGGTGCTCTCCGTCCCCGGAATCCTCGTCGCCGACGACACCGTCGAGGCACTCCCGGTTCCCGTCGCCGTCGCCGATGCCCCCGCCGACGACGCGGCAGCCGGCAACGCGGCCGACGCCCGCCGCGCCATTGAGGAGGCCCTCGGCCGTTCGGCGGCGCAGCGCACCGCCCCGACACCCGTCGAGGCTGCTGCCCCCTCCGGTCAGGCGGCCCTGCCTCGCGACCTGATCGTCGCCCGGCTCTCGGCCGAGGTCGCCGCCCGCCAACTCGAGGCCCGTCGGGCCGCCCAGCGGTCCGCCGCCGAGGCTCTCGATCTTCTCGACATTGCCGCCGCCGATGTCGCCGCCGCCGACATCCCCTCCGAGACCCGCACCCAACTCACGAAGCGCATCGACCGGGCTCGACGAGAGATCGAGGAGACGACCGGCAAGCGTGCCTCCGAGATCGCCCTCGACAAGAAGAACGCCGAGGTCGAGTCGAAGATCAACCGTGAGCGGGCCAAGAAGGTCGAGGTCGACCAGCGTTTGGCGATGATCGTCGACGAGTACAACACGATGATCGACGAGCGCCGATACGCCGAGGCCGAGGCTCTGGCGAAGAAGGCCGCCCAACTCGCCCCCGACAATCCGGTCGTCCGTCAGCTCCTCTCGCAGAGCCGGATGATCCGCCGCCTCGACACGCAGAAGTCGATCGCCGGCGACAAGGAAAACGGCTTCATCGAGGCGATGGTTGACGTCGACCGCTCCGGCACGCCGTTCGTCGGACCGATCGAGTTCCCCGCCACGAAGGCCTGGGAAGACCTGACGAAGAACCGCAACCGCCTCGAGGGGGAGGGCCGCGGACGCGCCTCGCCGGCCGAGGCCGCGATCCACAAGAAACTCTCCGCCCAGGTTGTCGCCGTCCATCGCGCCGAGCCTTTGGCCGCCGTCCTCGATTCACTCGCCAAGCAGGCTGATGTTCCGATCCATCTCGACATGGTCGGGATGGAATCGGAGGGCGTCAGGAGCGACACGCCCGTCACGATCTCCCTCGAGCAGAAGATCACGCTCAAAAGCGCTCTCAAGCTCCTCCTTGAGCCGCTCCACCTCGACTACTGCGTCAAAGACGAGGTTCTCAAGGTGACCAGCCCCCGCCTCATGAAGGGCCAAGTCTTCAGCATCTCCTACCAGGTTGCCGACCTCGTCATCCCGATCCCGAACTTCATCTCCGACGACACCGGCCTCGACAGCGCCATCAATGGCGGCTATTCGCGGCTTTCGACGCTCTCCAATCTCTCCGTCCAGACCGGCCCCGCCCCCGGGGCGGTCGCCCGGTCCGACACCGACACCCCGCTCAACGGCAACAATCTCGCCCAGATCCCCGGCGTCGGCGGCAACGCCCCGCAGGTCGGAAGCTCCGGTGGTGTCCCCCTCTTCGGCGGCGGATCGGCGGCCGGCGGTTCCCAGGCTGACTTCGCGTCGCTCATCGATCTGATCCAAAACACCGTCGCCCCGCAGACCTGGAACACGGTCGGCGGCCAGGGAGCGATCCAGCCGTTCCCGACGAACTTGAGCATCGTTGTCAGCCAGACGCAGGAAGTGCACGACGAGATCGCCGATCTCCTCCAGCAGCTCCGCCGTCTCCAGGATCTCCAGGTGGCGATCGAGGTTCGGTTCATCCGCCTCAACGACACCTTCTTCGAGCGGATCGGTGTCGACTTCGACTTCAACATCCAATCCAACGTCCGTGACCCGCTCAACATGACCGCCGTCCCCGGTGCGGGCGGCGGCTCGACGTCCCCTTATTCGCTCGGCATCCCCGCCAGCCCCGGTGGGCCGACGCAGACGATCGGCCTCGACAACGCCGGCAATCCGGGCGTGGCCCGGATCGGGAGCATCGGCCAAAACCAGAGCCTCAACAGCCTCAACGGCCAGCCGGTGCAGAGCTTCTACTCCATCCCCTTCAGGCAAAACAGCTTCGGTGGCGCCCAGGTGCCCTCGATGCCGGGCCTGCCCGATCCGACGACGTCGGCGGCGACGTTCGGGTTCGCGATCCTCTCCGACATCGAGGCCTACTTCCTCATCCAGGCCGCCCAGGGCAACACCCGTTCGAACGTCATGCAGGCTCCGAAGGTGACGCTCTTCAACGGCCAAAACGCCTTTATCAACGACTCGGTGTCGCGGCCGTTCGTGACCTCCGTGATCCCCGTCGTCGGCGATTTCGCCGCCGCTCAGCAGCCGGTGATCACGGTTCTCAGCGAGGGCACGAGCGTCAACGTCCAGGCTGTCGTCTCCAACGACCGGCGGTTCGTCCGCCTCACCCTCATCCCGCGCTTCTCGCAGATCGGGAAGGTACAGGAGTTCCAATTCGAGGGCTCGCGTTCGACCTCGACGAAGAGTGCCGACGAGAAGTCGGGGCTCGACGGCGGCGTCGGCCAGCAGGGGCAAAACCCGCTCGGAGCCTCGCTCGGCCTCAACGCCAAAACTTCGAACGAACAGACCGTCCGCTCCAGCGGCACAACGATCCAGCAGCCGGAATTCATCTCGACGTCGGTGACGACGACTGTGAGCGTGCCCGACGGCGGCACCGTGCTCCTCGGCGGCATCAAGCGCCTTCGCGAGGGACGCAACGAGTTCGGCGTGCCGATCCTCTCGAAGATTCCCTACATCAACCGGCTCTTCAAGAACGTCGGCATGGGGCGGACGACCGATAGCTTGATGCTCATGGTCACCCCGCGGATCATCATCCAGGAGGAGGAGGAAGATAAGCTCCTCGGCGTCAACCGTCCCTGATGACCACCGCGGCGGAGGCCCACGACGGGTTTGCCGCACGGCCAACCGCCTCATGCGGCAAGGGCCGCCAGTTTCTCCACAGCCTGCAAGGGCTGAGCAGGGTCGAAAGTGCCTCGCGACTGCGATCCGGCACACTCCCTACGGGCTCCTCTCATGGCGCGCTTCTGGTTCCTCGCTGGCTCCCTCCTCGGCGGCATCGGCGTCGCCGCCGGGGCCTTCGGAGCCCACGGACTCAAGGCCCATTTCGAGGCCAACGGCCAGGCCGCCAACTGGGAGACGGCCGTCCGCTACGGCCTCTTTCACGCCCTCGCCCTGCTCGTCGTGGCGGTCGCCTCGGCGCTCCCGATCACCACCGTCTGCCGCCGCCGGCTGCGGGCCTCGGGGACCTGCTTCCTCGCCGGCACGCTGATCTTCAGCGGGCTGCTGGCGATCCTCGCCTTGACCGGCATTCGGATCCTCGGCGCGGTCGTGCCGATCGGCGGCGTGCTCCTCATCGCCGGCTGGGGCTGGCTGTTCGCCGCCGGGCTTCAGCTCGGATCGGAATCGTAGAACACGCGCCGTGGGTTGCGGACGAGGAGGTCGAGTCCGAGGTCGACCGCCCGCTCCTCGCTCCAGCCCCGTTCGACGACGAACCGATCGGCAAGCACCCGGGCGAGAGTCCGCCGGTACATCGCGAACTTCGGATACCCGAACTCCGTTTTGTACATGTCGCTGTAGTAGCCGAGGAGCTTCGTCCGCGGCACCGCTTCGATCCGCTGCTCGAGATCGGAATGAATGGTCGACGGCGTGTTGGCATACCACCAATGGCCGAACGGCAGGACGTTGGGGAAGATCCAGGCGAAGCTGACGAGCTCGTGGTTGAGCGGCCGGGAGAGGACCGACACGGGGAATCGCACCCCCGGAAAGGCATTGAACAGCGGCGCGTAGTCGGCCAGCGACAGCCGGCCATCGAGGAGGTCCTGCCCCTGGTGGACGCCGCCAGGATAGACGGCCCGGCGGACCCCGATCATGAGGTCGAAGGGGAGCCGGCGCTCCTGGCAGATGCCGGCGATGGTCCAGAAGAGGTGGGCCGAGAGCGCCGCCCGGTCGGCCGCGGGAGCGGCGAGGCCATCGCGGAGCACCGCTGCCAAGCCCCGTCCAGCATCGGCCGTATCGATGGGACGGGGGCGGAAGTCGGGGGGGAGCGAGATCGCCACCGCCCGCGCCCCGCTCCGCACGAACCGATCGGCGACCGCCGCCACCGCCTGCCCGATTCGGCCAATATCGCCCGGCTCCACCCCGGATGTCCGCGCGAGCCTCTCGAGGACGCCCGGCTTTCCGGTGTGGAAGACGAGCTCGTCGACCCGCAGGCAGGGCACCCAGAGCGTGGTGTCGAAGCCCTCGAGGGGATCGTCGAAGTCGTTGGTGAGGAAGACCGCCTCGATGTGGCTCTTCGCGAGCACATGGGCCGTCCACCCCGGAACGGCCGAACGCTCCCGGACCCGGTCCGCCAGATCGGGCCAGTTGGAGGGCGTCAGGGCATCCCCCTGAAACCCGAACAGGTCGCGGGCGATCTCCATCAGCCAAGCGACCTGGATGGTGTTGGTGAGATTCGCGAGGCCGGCGACGATCCGCGCGACCCGCGTCTGGTCGTCGAGCCCCGGCCCCTCGATCGCTTCCCGCGGCACCCCGGCCGAATGGACCAGCTCGGTGTAGTAGTGGTAGCCGAGGATGTCGGCCAGGGTCCGCGCCGACGGGGCGAGAGGATTGATGTGCGAGTGAGGATCGACGAACGTCGCCGTGGCGAGCTCGCTGTCGATCCTGGCAACGAGAGCCGCTGAGGTGTTCACGGTGATCAGTCCCCGCCCGTTCGAGCAACACTTCCCATCCGATGTGGCGCGATCGTCAGAACCCGCCGGCTGCCTCACGCTCCTGCTGAGCGTCGATCTGGTCGAGCCGGTCGTCGAGTTCGGCCGCCGCCTCTTCACTTGTCCGGTCGCGCTGGTCGAAGCCGTCGTCGGTCTCAGCGGCGCTCTCCTCCATTTGTTCGTCGCGCTGCTCGAGGCGGTCATCGCGGAGCGGTTCGTCGCCAAACGGATCATCGGTGGCACGGCGGGACTTGGGAGCCGAGAACGGATCGTCCTCTTCGGGCGTCTCGACCGGGGCCTTGCGCGGTGCGGGGGGGATCTTCCCGGTCGCGGGGGCCTGGCGGTTCACCGGGCCACGTGCCTTCGGGACGGGGGCACCGAGCGGTTCGGCCGGCGTTGCCACCGTCTCGGGGACCCGGCGGCGGAGGACGTCGGGGGCCGTTTCCTGAACCCCGATGTAGCGCTGGCGAATGGCCGCCTCGTCACGCTGGACGGCGGCGACACGGGCCCGCTGACGGTAGGACTCCAGACGCTGGCGATCGCGCCCCTGAACGCGTTCGAGCGAGCGGGAAATTGAGATCCCGCCGCGCCCCATCGTCTCGCGGCTGGCGCCCTCGGCGAAGTCGCCGTTGATCTCGTCGTCGATCTTGCCGAGTTTGATCGACGTCAGGCCACGGTAGTAAGAGGCCCGCGGATCGAGCGTGCCCGCCTCGATGGCGGCCGTTAGGGCATCGTAGGCAGCCTGATAATTGCCGTCGTAATAAGCGTGAACCCCGGCGCCGTACGAGGCTGCCACGCCGAGCGGCTCATCGGCACGGGCCATCGAGGGCGACATCCCCGAAAGCGTGACGAGGCCGGGAATGGCCACGGTCGGGAGACACGCGACACCGATCCACAGCCAGCGGCCAAACCGCTTCCCGCCCCGCATGCCGATGTTCATTTCCATGCCCGCAGACTCCGACCGAGGTGACGAGTTCCACCGGAGGATCCGGCCCCACTGGTCGTATCGGCAGACGATCCGTGCCCCGCGCGGAATCGGCACGACCGCCGGAACAGTCTGCCACCGGCCGCCGCTCACCCCCCGGAGAGTTTGCCCGACCCGACCGCTCCCCGACCAGGCATGAGGGGCAGGGCCGATCAGCCGGCCGCACCGACCGCTGCGGCATGGCGGCGGAAGGTTGGTTCGTCGACAAACACCCCGGCCCGCACCAGCTGCACCGCCAGCGGCTGCTCCGGCCATCCCCACACCGCGAGGAAGCGGTCGAGGACGTCCACTGGGCAGGTCCCCTTCGTCTCCACGACGAGGACGCGGCCGTGGCGTTCGTAGGCATTGCCGTCGATCTGCCAGCGTCCTTCCCCCCCCGGCCCGACCCACACGAACGAACCATCGGGCTCGACGAAGGCCTGCTCCAGCGCCGACAAGCCGGCGAGCGCCTCGTCGAAATCGCTCGCCATCGTCATCCCAGCCGATTCCGCCGGGGGCACGATCGTCGGCCAGGTTCCGTGGCGATCGACCAGCGGCGGGCCGGCAATCGCGGCGCCGGAAAGAGGATGGAGGGAGACGTCGAAGCGGAACTGGTTCACGGTCTTTCCCCATTCCCAAAGGTCAATCGCGGTGCGGGCCGTTCAGGCCGCGTCTACGATCCACGCCCCGCCAGCGACCGGCACCTCCGACCAGCCCCGCGGCCGATCGGTGAAAGACCATTCTGCCACAGCGTCGCCGAGGGCCGCGATCCTCGAGCCATCCCCTCGATCGGTGACCAGAGCGGTCGTTGGGAACGGCAGCGCAGTCGGTCGCAGGGCGATCTCGCGGACACCGGGAGGATGGCCGTCGCGGTCATATGCCATGCCCTGCCTTGGCCCCAGCGCGATGCATCGACGGTGCTCTGCGGGGAGGATAGGGCTGTCGATCGGCGCGTGCCCGAGGACGACGATCCCGGGGCTGGCCGGCGGCGGCGCGATCCCGAGGAGATCCCCGAGGAGATCAGCAGCCCCGACCGGCGGACGGTGCGCGAAGGGGCGCCCGTCGACCGTGGCGAGCCGGGCGGCGAGGGCCTCGACGACGTCAAACGGCGCTTCGTTCCAGCGCCCGGCGCCGGTCAGGCCCGAGCCCCGCGCCGCACGGTGCCAGGCCGACACGCTCCGCAGCCACGCCTCTTGCAGCGGGCCTGCCGTCGCCGTGTCGCGGCGGCTGGCAACCCACGCGGCGACCTTATCGGCGAGGCCGAGGGGATGGGTGGACCGCAGCGCGGCGAGCAGGGGGCGGCGCGCCTCGGCATCGCTGCCCGAGATCGCGTCTGAGGCGGCGAAGCGGGCGAGGAGGTCGACGCGGAGGCTCGCCCCGAGGCTCGGGCCGTTGTCCTCGATCCACAGCGGATCGGCGCCATGCCCGTGGACGACACGCACGCCGCGGCCGTCCCAAGCGGTGCCGACGCCGATCCCGCTCCGTTCGGCTGCCATCCGGGCCGGTTCGCGCGTCAGGCCGGCGTCGAGGTTGCCCTCGAGGATCGTCAGCCCGACCGGGACGCGACGGGATTCACCCGAAACGGGGCGGCCATGCCGGTCGGGCTTGGGAACATGCAGGCCGCGGCGGACCAGCGCCAGCATCCCGCGAACGATCCCCCCTCCGGCCCGCAGCGACTGCGCCACGACCCGCGCCCGGATCGCCTCGGCCTTGGCCCCTCGGTGCCACGGTCGGGTGGAGCCGAGCCATTGCCGCGAGCCGAGCCAGTCGAAGGTGTCGCCGGCGAAGACGATCTCGACGCGCGGCACCGGTTCGTACCGACCGTCGGCCCGCCATCCGGCCCGGACAGCGGCTCGGGCGACGTCGGCACGGAATCGCCCCATCATCCCGGCGGCCGGCGCCGGCCAAATGGAGCCGTCACCGATCTCCCAATTGGCCGTGACAACGATCATGGTGGACGGGCCTTGCGACGACATGAAGGAGCGCGTCCCCCAAGGTCTCTCCATCGGCCCCTCGATCCCACGCCCCACCGGGCAGCGGCGATGAAACCGATTCCCCAAGTCACGCCGGTCACGCCGGTCCCGCCTGTCACGCCGGTCACGCCAGTCACGCCGGTCACGCCGGTCACGCCGGTCACGCCGGAGCGGGCCGGAGAGGGCCGGTGGCGGGCAGCGC
>SIAG01000154.1 GCA_009691925.1 Planctomycetaceae bacterium | reverse complement strand
CCTGTCACCCTTGGTCGTTGTGGTGGCCGCCGGAGGGCGACGGGGGCGGGGCTCGGAGGGTATCGCCGGAGCGGGCCTCCTCGACCGAGCGGCTGTAGACGGCGATCGCCTCCGCGGCGGCGACGGTCGCCTCATGGAAGCTCCCCGCGGCGATGAACTTCCGCGCCCGGGTGGCAGCGGCGAGCATTCGATCGCACTCCGGGGGGGCGAGGCCGTCGGCGGCCGATTCGACGCTCGCCACGATCCCCTCCACGAGCGCTCCGCGCGGGGTGCAGTTGTAGGTTCGGTAGGGGCCCTGCCCAAGCCGGCGGCCGGAGGCGAGCGAGCGGCCATCCCCGGCGGGAAGGGCGAAGCCGACGAAGGCCATCACGACCATCGCCAGCATCACGAGCAGGGCCCCGGCGCTGGCGACGCTGCAGATCGTCCGGGGAACGTCGCCGAGGGATGCCGCGAAATCCCCCCACGGACTCAGAAGGAGCGCGATGAGGAGACTGACCGCGGCGATCCCGAGCTGCCTCCAGGGGAGCTGCTTGGTCTGGTGTCGGGGCTGGTAATCCTCGTCGAGCGCCCAGGCCGGGGCACCGGGAACGTTGGCCGACACCTCCTCCGCACCGGCCTTTGCCACGATCACCGTGACGTTGTCGGGAGCGCCGCGGACGAGCGTCAAGCCGACGAGCGCGGTGCAGGCGTTGCGCGGTGGGAGCTCCTTCAGAAACAGTCCGATCTCCTCATCGGCCACCTGCCCCGACAGGCCGTCGCTGCAGAGGAGGAACACGTCCCCCTGCTCGACGGGATGGGGCCCCTCGATGTCGACTTCGACACGGGAGTGCGGGCCTATCGAGCGGGTGATGACATTCTTCCCCACCGTCCGCTCGGCCTGTTCGCGCGACAGCCCACCCTGGCTCTCGAGCTCCCACACGGCCGAGTGGTCGCGGGTGAGTTGATCGAGCGTCGTGCCCCGCAGTCGGTAGGCGCGACTGTCGCCGATATGGCCCACCAGCGCGCCGCGGGGGACGAGGACGAGCGTCGTGCAGGTCGTCCCCATGCCGAGATACTCCGGCTGCGTCCGGCCCCGGAGGTTGATCTCGGCGTTGGCCTGCTCGAGGCCACGCAGCAGCGCCAGGGGGGGAGATCGCTGCGCGTTCTTCTCGTAGATCAGCGGGACCTGCTCGGCGGCGATTTTGCTTGCCCGTTCCCCGGCGACATGGGCGCCCATCCCGTCGGCGACGAGGAACATCCAACCGCGCGACTGATACTGCTGCGGGCTGACCGGCGGAACCACCGCCAGGGAGTCCTGGTTGTTGGCGCGGCGGCGACCGATGTCGGTCTGCTCGCAATACACGAGGGTGGTGCCGGATCCCACGCGTAAACAACCTGAAGGAGGGGGAAGGACGGCCGAGCGGCCTCAAACCGAGGGATTCTAGCGGCCGCGAACGCCTCCGGCGACCGCAAACCGGCCCGGGAAAAGGGGTTTTGGGGTAGGGAACGCTCCCGGCGGCCGGTCTGGCGGCGGCTGGCCCCGATCCCTACGTTATCTGGCATGTCGTTCCTCTGCCCCTACCGCCGTGGCCGAATCGCGTGGCGTGCCGTCTCCCTGGCGGCCGTTTTTCTCGCCGCCGGGGGCGGGTGCGTGCAGCGGCGGATGACGATCCGCTCCAATCCCCCCGGGGCCCTCGTCTACGTCGACGACTATCAGATCGGGACGACGCCCGTCTCGACCGACTTCGTCTACTACGGCACGCGGAAGATCCGTTTGGTCAAGGACGGCTTCGAGACCCTGACGGTGCGCCAGCCCCTGCCTGTTCCTTGGTACGAGGTTTTTCCGCTCGACTTCGTGAGCGAAAACGTCTTGCCCTGGGAGATCCGCGACGAGCGCGTCGTCGATCTGGCGATGGCCCCGGCCGAATCGCAGCCTGCGGAGCTCGTCGTTGCCCGCGCCCAAACCGCCCGCCTCGCCGCCGGCAGCCTCCCCCCGGTGGCCGCAACGCCGCTTCCGGGCGCCGCGCCTCCCCTCCCGCGGCTGCCGCAGCAGCCCTTCCCCCCTCCGGCCGCTGGCCAGCTTCCGCCCCCCGCCGCCGGCCCGCTCCAGTTCCCCGGCTCGTCGCTCCAGCCGCCGCGGTTCAACGCGCCGGCGCAGGGGATTCCGAGCCTCGGGGCACCTCCCGCCGGGCTGTGAGCTGGCGGCGCCTCGGCGTGCCATAATTCGCAGCATGGCATCGAACCTCGGCGACGAATCTCCTTCCAGGCCAGGCCTCCCGGTCGCCTTGCGCGGCGCGCTCGATCGGCTCAAGCTCAAGAAGCTCCACGCCTGCCTGGCGGAGATCCTCCCTGCCAACGCCTTCTATGCCGCGAAGCTCGGGGCTAGCCGGGCGCTGCCAGGTTCGCTTGACGAGTTTTCCACGTGGCCGGTGACGACAAAAGAAGAGCTCGTTGCCGGCACCGCGGCCACCGGCCTGCCGGCGAATCTCACCTATCCGCTGGAGTCGTATGTCCGCTGCCATCGCACCAGCGGCACGCATGGCCGGCCGATGCCGGTGTTTGACACCGCCAGTGATTGGACCTGGTGGATGGAATGCTGGCGGGCGATCCTCGCGCGGGGCGGGGTCGGCCCTGGCGACCGCGTCCTCGTCGCCTCGTCGTTTGGCCCGTTCCTCGGCTTCTGGAGTGGCTTCGACGGCGTCCTGGCCTGTGGCGCGATGGCGATCCCGACTGGCGGGCTGTCGAGCCTCGCGCGCCTGGAAATGGCCCGCAGTCTCTCCGCCACAGTGCTCATGGTGACGCCGAGCTATGCGCTCCATCTGGCCGAAGTGGCGGCGGAGTCGAAGCTCGATCTGGCCAGCCTGCCGATTCGATTGGTGATCGTGGCCGGCGAGCCGGGGGGATCGGTTCCGGCGGTGCGCGACCGGATCGGGTTGGCCTTTCATGCAGACGTCCTCGACCACGCCGGCGCCAGCGAAGTCGGCCCGTGGGGGGCGGGGGATCGGCACGGCCGGCATCTCGACGTCCTCGAGCCCTGGTTCCACCCCGAGTTTCTCTCGGTCGAGACTGGTCATCCGGCCGCTCCGGGGGAGCTTGCCGAGCTTGTCCTCACGACGCTCGGCCGCGTCGGCGCTCCGGTCCTCCGCTACCGCACCGGCGACCTCGTCCGTCCGCGCTGGCCCGACGACGCCGCGATCGCTGCGGGAGAGAGCCCGTGGGTGAAGCTCGAAGGGGGCGTGATCGGCCGGGCCGACGACATGCTCGTCGTTCGCGGCGTGAACATTTTCCCTGGGGCGATCGACGGGATCGTGCGGAGCTTTCCTGAGGTGGTTGAATACCGGCTCACGGTCTTCTCGCGCGAGAGTCTCGATGAGCTGGCGATTGAGATCGAAGATCGGCTCGACGATCCGCGCCGCGTGGCCCGGGAGCTCCATCTCCGCCTTGGGCTCCGCGTCGGCGTCACGGCAGTACCGGCCGGGAGCCTGCCGCGATTCGAAGGGAAGGGGAGGCGGATCATCGACCACCGTCACGACACAAGACCGTCACCGAGGAGCGATTCATGAGCGACCCATCGACCCACAAGCCATCTCCTTCCGCCCATCCCGCATCGATCCGCCGCTTGCCCGACGGCAGCGTGGAGATCGGCTGGAGCGACGGCGTGCGCAGCCCCTATTCGCCGCGGCTCCTCCGCGATGCGTGTCCGTGTGCCACCTGCCGCGAGGAGCGGGCGGCGCCGAAGCCGAAGGGGCTATTTACGGTGCTCTCGCCGCAGGAGCTCGCCCCGCTCTCGATCGCCGGCATGCAGCCGGTGGGGCAGTATGCGTACAGCATCGAGTTTTCCGACGGCCATTCCAGTGGCATCTACACGCTCGAGTATCTCCGCGAGTTGGGGTGAGGGGGCCTAGGCATGGGCCTCCCTCGGCGCCTGCGGAAAAGCTCTCACAGACGGCCTCTGGCAGCCCGAACCAGGCTTGACACCGATCCGGCGGAGGGATTACTCCACGATGGGGTGGCTCGACGCTCGCTCGGGTGGTTTGGCGGTTGGCAATCGCCGCCATCTTCGGGCGTCGTCGGCACGGGAACTAAAACACGATCGTCCGCGAGGCACACCGTGCCCGAAGGGCGATATCGAGGAAAGATGGCCAACGATGCGATGGATCGCTCGCGGCGAGGGTCGGCGTGGCAGGATGACCCGTCGGCCCGGTCCGATTTCCCAGCGTCGCTCGCTCTTTCACAGGCGGCGAGAGAGTGGCCGGTCGCGCCGGCGCTCCGGGCGGGGGGGCATCCGTCTTTCCCATGAATCGCTCGAAGAGCGGCGGGTGATGGCCACGCTCTACTGGGATCCCGACGGCAACCCGGGAAACAACAACGTGGCGACCGGGGCGGGGCTCGGTGGCTCCGGCATGTGGTCGAACGCCCCCATCGCCTGCTGGTTCAACCCCGAGACGAAACAAAACGTCGCCTGGACCAACGCCGCCGGTGATGTGGCTGTGTTTCTCGGTGCGGCGCAGCAAGCCGTATCCGTCGCGGGGAGCGTTACGTGTGCGGCCGCGACGTTTCAATCGAGCTTCATCGAGCTGAAATCGTTTGCATCGCAGCCTGGCAGTCTCGAGATCGCCCCGTCCGGGATGTCGATCACGGTGGCGACCGGCATGCCGGCCACGATCAGCATCCCCATAACCGGCTCGGGGACCCTGTCGAAAGCCGGTGCAGGGTTGCTCGTGCTCGCTGCCAACGAGACCTACACGGGAGCGACGAAGGTGCTCGCCGGCACTCTCGACGTCCGCGGCAATCTTGCCAGCCATGTGACAGCCTCTGGCGGCACGGTCGCGGGTCTTGTGTTTTTCGACCCCGATCTCGCGGCCGCGGTGCGCGAAACGCTCGGCATGAGCGTTGACACCGTCCTCACGCCATCAAATGTGGCGGGGCTCTCGGCTCTCACCGTCGACAGCAACAAAATCAGCGATCTCACTGGTCTCAATCCGGCCAACACCCCGAATCTCACCGCTCTCTCGCTCCTGCCTGGGGATTTTTCAGCAAAGCCAGCGGGGCCAGAGAAGCCAGAGGGGCTTAAGTCGCTTGCACCTCTGGCCGGGCTTACGAAGCTGAAGACCCTCGCGATTCAGCACGTCGGCCTGACGGATGCCGTTCTGGAAAAGCTTTCCGCGCTCCCGGCGCTCGACACCCTGGACGTCAGGTTCAACTCGATCGGGGTGATCCCCGCCAACGTAGCAGGCCTCCCGGGGCTGTCGACGCTGATGGTGCATGGGAATCCATTGCTTGCCGACAGTCCGCGCAATGGGCTCCAAAACCTCAAGGGGAGGCCGATCAACGTGGATGTGGCGGCCGATGGACCGGAGACCGCTGCAACGGTGGCGGATCTTGCGGCGTCGCTCTACTACCTGCCGCAGAAGATGCTCGAGTACGTCACCAACACGGTCGCCTTTCAGCCCTACGTCGGCCTCATGAAGGGCCCCTTGGCAACGCTGCAGACGAAGGCCGGGAATGATTGGGACACCAACGCGCTGCTTGCGGGGCTTTTCAACGCTGCAGGGATCTCGACGCGTTTCGTATCCGGCTCGATCAAGGTCACCGAAAAACAGGTGATGGACTACGTCGGCGCCCGGGACGTCACCGCAGCAGCAAACATCCTGAGTAAGGCAGGGATCGGGGGCGGCATCGGTACTCTCACGCATGCCTGGATGGAGGCATCCGTAAGGTTGCCCGGCGTGGCTGCCGAGGCATGGCTGCCGCTCGATGCATCCTGGAAATTCCGTGATTTCAGGCCGGGTGTGGCAGGCATCCTCGAGAACGTGCCCTTCAGTCCGGTGGAGACGGACTACCTCACCAGCCCTTCCTGGCAAACAAAGACCACCGCCGAGTACTACGAGTCGAAGATGGCCACATGGCTCGCCGCCAATCGGCCCGGAGTCACGACAGCCGATGTTGCCTACGACGGCCCGATCCGCCAGCAATCGTTTTCCAAGTTACCCGAAGGGCTTCCCTACAAAGCGACGGCGTCCGCTGCGTCGACCGCGCCAACGACCATCCCCAAATACTCTGTTGAGATCAGTCTAAGCAGTGGGACCACCTCCCTCTTTAGCACGACGCTTTCACTGGATGACATCGCACTCAAGCGACTGACGATCGATCCGCGGCTCAATGCTTCCGGAACGTTCGCGCAGCCAGCACTTCGGAGCGATGGCGTCACTGAAGCCGCGGCGGCCTCGACGGTGCCAGCGACGGCCGAGGTGAGCCTCACCATCTCCATCAAATCCCCCATCGGTGGCCAGGGCTACAGCCGGACCTTTATTCGTGGAGCCGATCGCTTCATCGCCATTGGTCTCGATGCGAACCAATTCACCGACGCTGCGATCGCGGGGAAAAGGGCTGTCGCCAATGCCGAACAGTTGAACGCGGCCAACGGTGGGCCGGTCGACAACGACCAGGCGGTCGGCGGGTTGCTCGATCTCGCGATCGCGTCGTACTTTAACGCCAGCGATGCCGACGAGGCGTGGATCGCCGGGCTCACCGGCGCCGTAGCGCAGCGATCTGCCGTAGCCCTGGGGATCGCGACGAGCGGCCCCAAGCTCTCGACAACGGCCACCCCGAATCTTCAGTTTCCTTATCTCCCTGCCGACATGGGGATCGATGTGCCGGCCAACGTTGGTGGCGCCATCTCGATCGATTCATCGACGCCCACCCTCGATCTGACCCGCGACACGCTGATCGGCTACAACAACTCGGCGCTCGAAGGGCTGACGCTCGAGGAACTGACCAATTTTGACAGCATTTCCACAGTCAAGGCGTTCCAAGTCGTGGCCGCCACCGCCCAAGGGATAAATGGCCTGGTGGAAATCAACTCCACCACAGTCCTGAGCATCGACAACCTTCTTCCTTCGCCTGGGGTACGACCGGAGATCCGAGCCAAGATTGCCGAAGCGGTCAACATGGGCCTTCCGGGAGTGAAAGACTATGAAGGCGTTACCTTCAAGGTCTTAGTGCCGAGGACCGAGGTCAGCCTCGGGGGCATAACGCAAGACGAGCAGTGGAAGGGCATTGGCTACACGCTGACATGCGTGACTAAGGATTCCAAGGATGCCCGAAATGGCAAGACGGTCGGCTACATCATCAATGGCTCTGTGAATGGCGGACCGCTTACGTCCTACGGCGGATACACCTCCAAGTACAGCCCTCCCATCTCAATTGCCGAACCGGCCGTTCAGGTGAATAACCAGAATAACTATCTCGGGGACCCGGTCAACATCGCCAATGGCAACGTCTATACCGAGCAGACCGACGTTGAGATTCCTAACCTGGGTGTCCCGCTCGCCTTCCGCCGGCATTACGATTCGATCCACACGGTGTCCGGGCTTGCCGGTGCGCCCAAAGTGTGGTCCGACCGCGGCATGGGGGAGGGCTGGTCATTCACGTATTCCGACCAGTTGAAGGTCGTCGGTAAGACGGTCACCTGGTTCACCGATCAGGGGCTCCGGCTCGAGTTCGCCAAGACGAGTGCCGGATACACAAATCCCACCGGAATGTTCGGAACCCTCACCCGGGCCGCAGGCACGGGCTTCACGTGGACCGACGTCGATGGAAAAATAACGACGTTCGGGGCGGCGGTCGTCACGGGCAACGACACCGTGTATCGACTGATCTCGATCAACGATCGATTCGGTAATGGCATCAAGGTCCAGTTCGAGGCTGACACAAAGAGACTTTCGACGGTATCCGATCTCAAGGACGCCTCTCGCTGGCTGTCGTTCAGCTATGCCGCCGACAGAGCTCACATCAGCAGCATCGCAGACTTTACCGGCCGCAGCTGGACCTACGGCTACACCGGCATCAGGCTGGCTTCCGTCACGGCGCCGGTGCCGGCTCCCGGGGGCGCGGCTCCGATTGTCCGCTATGCCTACTACTCCGACAAGGCTCTCGGGGGCCTGCTCCAGAGTCTCACTGATCCGCTGGGTAACGTCACGTCATGGGAATACTACGCCAATCGCCGTGGATTCCGCGTCACCGATGCCGCAGGCAATCGACACAGCCTGACTTACGACCTCCATCGCTATCAATCGGCGTTCATCGACGAGCGCGGCAATCTCTCCCGCTACAGCTATGACACCAAGGGGAACCTGCTCGAACTACGGCAGGCGGACCGCACGGTTGAAAGCTCAACCTGGTACGACACCGGACTCAAGGCATCGTCGACGGATGCCTACGGAGCGATCGAGAGGTATACCTACGACACTTTCGGTAAGATCCATGTGGTGAACGGTCGCGTTGGGAACGACACCTTCTACAACTATAACTCCGGCCCGTTTCATGACCTCGATCAGATCGTAGCCTACAACGATCCGAATGATCCCAACGACCATGTGCTCACGAAGTTCGAGTACGACGCCGTCGGCTTCCTCACGAGTCGCACCGACGACTCCGGCCCTGGTAGGTTGAATCTCAAGACGCAGTTTCTGACGCAGGGCCGCGGGCTCGCGGCGACCTCGACGGCCCCGAGCGGGATCACGACCTGGTTCACGTACAACGCTGCGGGGCAGCCTGTCTCCTCGGAAAAGTATCTGCTTCCCACGCTGACGGTGAGCGAGCTGGCTCACTATGACAATCGCGGCAATCTCGATTCTAAGACCGACGGAAACGGTGTCGTCACCTCCTACGGCTTCGACGCACTGGGCAGGAAGACGAGCGAAACCTCCGCCGACCCGGACGGCACGGCCAATCCGCTGCCGGCCCTGACTACCACCTTCCGCTACGATCTCGCGAGCAATCTGACGGGCACGGTACTCGGGGATTTGCGAACGACCAGCGGCACCTTTGACAAGATGCAACGGGGGTTGAAGAGCGTTCGCGTGGACGGCACCTTTACGCTCGCATCCTACGACCCCGCCGGCAATCTCGTCTCCCAGACCGACGCTGCCGGGCGCATCACCCGGTATCTCTACGACGCCCGCAATCGCCAAGTTGCGACGCTCTATCCTGACGGCACTGGCGAGCAGACCCGCTACGACGGCGGCGGCCGCATCGTTGCGGTCAACGACCGCGCTGGCTCTACGACGACCTACACCTACGACGCACTCGGGAGGAAGTTGACAGAGACCGGCCCGTCCCCCGACGGGACTTCTTCCGGCCCCGTGATCCGCTCCGGCTACGACGGCCGTGGCAATCCCTCCGTGATCACTGATCCGCTCGGTGCGACGCTCGGCGATCGAGATCATTCGACGACGTACGACTACGACAACGTGGGGCGAAAGACGAAGGAAACGCAAGCCGATCCCGACGGCAGT
>SIAG01000153.1 GCA_009691925.1 Planctomycetaceae bacterium | reverse complement strand
CCTCGGGAGAACGCTTGAGAGAACCCTCTTGTCGCGGGCGCGTCAAGCCGCATCGGGGGGGCCGCCGGCTGTCCCGGCGGAAATCCGGCCCCGTCCGGCCTCGGGATGGGGAAGAAACGGAGGCGGAGCGCGAAAATCGGCCGGGAAGCGTTAGGTGTGGTAATCGGCGTTGAGGTGGACGTACTCTGCGGTCAGGTCGCTGGAGTAGAAGCGGATCGACTCGTTCCCGAAGCCCATGTCGAGCTCGATGAGGGTCTCGCGGGCCGCCTTGATCGAGGCGGAGACCTTGTCGCCGTCGAAGTCGACCGGTGCCCCGTCCCGGAAGAGGAGCGTGCCGTTGAGCCGCAGCACCATCTTCTCCGGGTCGAAGACGACGCCCGAATATCCGGCCGCCGAGACGATCCGCCCCCAGTTGGGATCAGCGCCGCAGATCGCCGTCTTCACCAGTGGGCTGTCGGCGATGGTCCGGGCGATCTGCCGGGCCTGATCGCGCGTCGGGCAACCGCAGACCTCGATCCGGAGCACGTGCGTTGCCCCCTCACCGTCATCGGCGATCTCGCGGGCGAGGGTGTCGCAGGCGCCGAGCAGGGCGCGGCCGAAGGCTTCGAGATCCGAGCCTTTCAGCCGCTTCCCCCCGGCAGCGCCGTTGGCGAGGAGGAGCACGGTGTCGTTGGTGCTCGTGTGTCCGTCGACGCTGACGCAGTTGAAGGTTTGCTCGGCGGCTTCGCCGAGGAGCCGCTGGGCGTCTTGCGGGTCGAGATCGGCATCGGTGAGGATCACGCCGAGCATCGTTGCCAGCTTCGGCCCCACCATCGCCGCCCCCTTTGCCATCCCGAACAGCGTGGCAAGGGCGCCGCCGGCAGTGAGGGTCGAGCCGGCGAGCTTGGGACGGGTGTCGGTGGTCATCATGCCGCGGGCGGCGGTGATGACCGCATCGGCGTCGTGGGCGAGCTTCGCCGCCACCAGGCCGAGCCCGCGCTCGATCTTCGCGAGGGGGAGAAACTCCCCGATCACGCCGGTCGAGAGGACGAGGACCTGCTCAGCCGCGGCACCGACGTGCCCCGCCGCGGCCGCGGCCATCCGCTCGGCATCGGCCAGGCCGCGGGCGCCGGTGCAGGCGTTGGCGTTGCCGGAATTGATGGCGACCGCCCGGAAGCCCTCTCCCGGCGTCCGCGCCCGGTCGTAGACCACCGGCGCTGCGCAGACGAGATTCGTCGTGTAGACGCCCGCCACGGTGGCAGGGCGGTCGGAGACGACCAGCGCCACGTCCTCGCGGGTCGGATTCCGCTTCAGGCCGGCGTGGATGCCGGCGACGCGGAAGCCCTGCGGGAGCGACGGAATCGGGAGACGGAGCGGAGTTTCGGCGATGGGCATGGAGGCGAGCCTGCGGGAAAAAGGACCGGGGACGGCATCGGTGCACGGGGCGAAGGGGGCAGCGGAGAAAAAAACCTCCCGGCGTGACCGGATCAGAGCATGCCGGTCGATTCGGGGAAACTATGGAGGCAGTTGAAGTTTTGGACGGCGGCCCCCGCCGCCCCCTTGACGAGATTGTCGAGGCAACTGATCAGAAGGACGCGGCTGCGCACGATCCGCGCGGTGACGTCGCAGAAGTTCGTGTCGACGGTGTCCTTCGTGCCGGGGAGGTGATCGACGACGCGGACGAATCGTTCCCCGGCGTACGCCTCCCGCAGACAGGTCAGGATCGCCGCCTCGGTCACCGTCCCGCGCGGCTTGGCGTAGATCGTCGAGAGGATGCCACGGTCCATCGGGGCCAGTTGCGGCGTGAAGATGACCGTCGGAGCGGTGCCGGCAAACCGGCCGATGATCTGCTCGATCTCGGGGGTGTGGCGGTGGCGGCCGACGTTGTAGGCCGACATGCTTTCGTTGCATTCGGGGAAATGCGCCATCAGCTTCGGCTGCCGACCGGCCCCGCTGACGCCGCTCTTGGAATCGATGATGATGTCGTCGCACTCGATCAGGCCGGCCCGCAGCAGCGGCGCCAGCGGGAGGATTGCGGAGGTGGCGTAGCAGCCGGGATTGGCAACAAGATCCGCCCCGCGGATCTGCTCCCGGAACAGCTCCGGCAGGCCGTAGACCGTCTTCCCCAGCCGGGAGGCGTCGGGATGCTCGTGGCCGTACCACTCGAGGTAGGTCGCTGCGTCGTCGAGCCGATAGTCGGCTGAGAAGTCGACCACTTTCGCGCCGGCGGCGAGGACACGGGGGAGGATCTCGGCGCTGGCGCAGTGCGGCAGGCAGCCGAAGACACAATCAGCCCGCTTGCCGACCTCCTCCGGGGAGAGATCCTCCAGCGCCAGTTCGAGTCGGCTGACGAGGCTCGGGTGGACGCTCGAGATCGGCGGATTGCCATCCTGACGGCTGGTGACGGCGACGATCTCCACCTCAGGATGGCGGAGGAGGATCTTGAGCAGTTCCAGGGCGGTGTAGCCGGTGGCACCGAGGACGGCGACTTTGACCATCGGGATTCCTCGAGGGGATTGGACCAGCGGAGTTATAGCGATCAGGGCCCGAAAGACTCTACCGCTGCCGGAGGCGGATGGCCGGGCCAGGGCTCAGGCCTGCGGGCCGGCCGAGCGGCGGCCGCGGGGAAGGCGGCTCACCGGGGTCGAGCAGTGTACGGCGATGAGCCGGACGAGCCAGGCGGAAACGGCCCCCTTGGTGCCCCGGCGTTCCCCTACCTTCGCATGCCCGGCATCGTAGACGGCGACCGCCGTCGTTCCGGCGTTCACCGCGGAGAGATCGTTGACGACGATCAGATCACAGGCCTTGGCATCGATCTTCTCCAGGGCCCGCCGCGGATCGGCCCCCGGCTCGAGTGCGAAGGCGACCATCCACTGCTCCGGGGTGGCCCGCCGCGAGAGGGTGGCGATGATGTCGGGGGTCGGCTCGAGGACGAGCGAAAGCCCCGAGCCCTTCCGGGGGATCTTCCCGGGGACGCGGGCCGCCGGCTCGAAATCACATGGGGCCGCCGCCGCGATCACGCCGTCGACACGGGGAAGCTCCACGAGGCAGGCGGCGAGCATGTCGCGCGTCGAGACGACCGGGATGACGCGCACCCGCGGCGGATAGGCCACCGACACCGGTCCGCTGACGATTGTCACGTCGTGCCCGGCGGCCAGGGCGGCGCGGGCAATGGCCGCGGCCATCCGGCCGCTCGATCCGTTGGTCAGATAGCGGACGTCGTCGATGTAGGCCCGCGTCGGACCGGCGGTGAGAAGAATGCGTGTCACGGCAACGCTCATCCCCTCCGCGGCCGATCGTCGCCGGCGAGGACGGCCCGAATTACGGCGGCGATCTCGGCCGGCTCGGCCATTCGACCGATGCCCGACTGGCGGCAGGAAAGCCATCCGCTCCCCGGAGGGACGATTCGAGCACCATCGGCCGCGACCTGCTCGACGTTCCGCTGTACGGCCGGGTGCTTCCACATCGCGGCGTTCATCGCCGGCGCGAGGATCACCGGGCACTCGGCACACAGCAGGAGCGTCGTCAAAAGATCGTCGGCCATCCCGTGCGCTGCCTTGGCGAGGAAGTCGGCCGACGCCGGAGCGACGACGACACAGTCGGCCCGCGCCGCCAGCTCGATGTGAGCTCCGAGCGGATGGGCCGACTGAGCAAAACCGCGCATTGCCACCGGACGGCCGGTGAGGGCCGCAAAGGTCGCCGTGCCGATGAACTTCCGGGCGTTCCTCGTCAGGACCGCCGTCACGCCGGCCCCGTCTTGAACGAGGAGGCTTGTCAGTGCCGCAGCCTTGTAGGCAGCGATGCCAGCCGACACCCCGACGACAATTTCACGGCCAACGAGATTGCCTTCCGCCACTGGTGCGCCCACCGCAACTATTGTCTGCGCGAAGAGAGGGTATCGGCGACGATACCTCGAACGGCCGAGGCGTCATACTCCGATGGAGCAGTCGTCAGAGGTCGGTGGGATCGAAGTCGAGTGGGCCGCCGGCCTCGGGCGATGCGCCGGTGATCCGGAGGTTCGCGGAGGTGTCGAGGTAGATCTTGTTTTGCTTAATCTCCTCGATGACGATCTGCATCTTATCCTTGCTGTCGGTGTCGACGAGCGGACGCCCGCCGGCGTTGAGCGCCACCATCCGCTTCTGGATGAGCGTGGAGAGCTTGAAGCGCCCCCCCACCTTGTTGACGATCTCTTCTTCGCGCAGGTCGTCGATCATGGTCGTGTTCCTCGGGTGATCGTCTGGGCCGGGTTGCGTTGGCGGGATGAAGGTCGGGGTCGTTTCGGATCCGGCCCGCCGACCGGAAGGCGTCGGCGGACGGGGTGTTCGGGGATGTTTGCGGAGGTCTGGTGCAGTGAACGACGGACGCGGTCGGTGCGGTGACCGACGGCGTCGTGTCGATGCTATGTCCGACGGACGCGGTCGGTGCTGTGAGCGACGGCGTCGTGTCGTCAGATCGCAGTCGGCCAACGTCGTTCGTTCCTGTCCGGAGGGAGGCCGGCCGCCCGGAGAATCTGTACGATCTGGCCCACCGCGGCGTCGACGTCGTCGTTCACGACACGGTGACGGTAGCGATGGGCTTCTTTGAGCTCCCGATGAGCGACCTCAAGCCGCCGGGCCATCACCTCGGGGGTTTCGGTGCCTCGGGCCACAAGCCGTTGTTCGAGATGATCGGGTGCGGAGGGCTCGACGAAGATCGTCACCGCCTCGGGATAACGATCGAGGATTAACAGTGTACCCTCAACGTCGATCTCGAGCACCACCCAATCGCCGGCCGCCAGACGGGGAGCGACTTCGCTCGCCAGCGTCCCGTACCAGTGCTGACGGCCGTAGACCCGGCAACATTCGAGGAATTCCCCGCCATCTCGGCGCCGATCGAATTCGCCCTGGGAGAGGAAATGGTAGTCGAGGCCGTCCCGTTCGCCGGTCCGCGGGGCACGCGTGGTGGCCGAGATGCTCGGCAGCAATTGCGGCAGATGGGCCAGAAGACGCCGCAGAATCGTTGTCTTGCCGACCCCGGAAGGGCCCGAGATGACGACGACATTCCCCGCGACGGGCTGTTCAGAACGCACCATCGGACCGTTGTACCTCACCCCGGGGGAGGCTGGAAAGGACTTGGCTCCCGATCGGTCGCCGCGGGGTGTACCCGCCGCCCGCGGGGCGTTCACTCGAGGTTCTGGACAAGTTCCCGGAGCCGCTCGACGCGGGTCTTCACCTCGACGACGGCATGGGCGATCGCCACGTCAGACGACTTCGATCCGATCGTGTTGGCCTCGCGGGCGAGCTCCTGGGAGAGGAAATCGAGCGATCGTCCCGGCGAATCCTCCCCCAGAAAACGGGTGAACTGGTCGAGGTGGCTCTCCAGGCGGACGAGCTCTTCGGCGATGTCGGTCCGATCGGCGAGGAGGGCGATCTCCCGGGCCAGATCCCCGTCCCCGAGCCTCAGCCCCTCCTGTTGAAGGATCTTCGCCACCCGGTCGTGGAGCCGCTGCCGGTGTTCGACGAGGACGGCCGGGACTCGGTCGCGGATCGTCGCCGACAGCCCTCGGATCTCGCCGCCGGTGACAAGCATGTCGCGGGCCATCGAGTCCCCTTCGGCCCGCCGCATCCGCTCGAGGCCGTCGAGGGCAACGACGAGGGCCCGCTGCACCAGCGGCCAGGCGGCATCGATCGCCTCCTGCGACGGCGTTGCTTCGACGAGGATCCCAGGAAGGGCCAGGAGGGCGTCGGCCGTCTTCGGCACGGGGAGATCGTGGCTGCCACAGAAGTCCTCGAGTTGGTCGAGGTAGGCGGCGAGTTGAACCTGATCGATGCCACGGGAGGCCGGGGCGAGCGGGCCGGCGAGGTCGAGCGACACCTGCACCGCCCCGCGCCGGATGCGTTCCCGGACGACCGCCTCGACCCGGGATTCGAGGATCGCAAAGCCCTCACGGGAGCGGAGCGTGACTTTTAGAAAGCGGTTGTTGACACACCGCACCTCGACACGGGCGGTGTTCGCCCCCTCCGCAACGAGCCCCTCGCCGCAGCCGGTCATGCTTTTCGCCACGTGGTCGTCATCCCCTTTCAGCGGTGGGTGCGGGAGGCTTCACTTGGCCGCTTCGGTCGCGGCTCCCGCGTCCGTGCCGGCGGGAGCCGGCGTCTCAGCCGGCGTCTCAGCCGGCGTCTCAGCCGGCGTCTCAGCCGGCGTCTCAGCCGGCGTGTCGGTCGTGCGCTGGGCGTCGACGGCGGCGGCGGCGGGGGAGTTGCGCTGGGCGTCGACGGGCACGCCGGAGGGGGCGGGCGTTTCTCCCGTGGGCAGCGCCCCGCCGGTGTTCCCGGTCTCGATCGGCATCGATCCGCCGAGTGTGGCGGCATTGAACTTCGACTGCTGCCGACCGAGGACGTTCAAAGCGAGAATGCAGAGAATGATCCAGAACGCCGCCACGCCGATCGTGATCTTCGTGAACACGTCCCCGGCCTTCGTGCCGAACGCACTCTGACCCCCGGCGCCACCAAAGGCCCCGGCAAGCCCGCCCCCTCGCCCCCGCTGGATGAGCACCAGGAGAATTAGAAAAAGCGAGGAGAGAATGAGGAACAGGCCGAGGAGGAAGCGGACAATCATGGCAACGGATTCCGGAGCGGTCGGAAAGGGGGCATGGGGCACGGCGGGCTCGCTCTGGCAACAACGCCGGCGCGAAACAGCAGTCTAACAGTCCAGGGAAAAAGTCATCCACACACTTTCAACCCCGGCGTCTACGGCCGCAGGCTGGGCGTGTCGGGCGGACTGAGTTCAGCCGAAGGCCTTGGCGATGGCGAGGAAGTCATCGGCCTTGAGGCTCGCGCCCCCCACCAGCGCCCCGTCAATGTCGGGGCAGGCGGCGAGTTCGGCGGCGTTGTCGGGCTTGACGCTGCCGCCATACTGGATGCGGATCGTGTCGGCAACCGTCGGCGAGGAGAGGCGGGCCAGGAGCGCGCGGACGAGGGCATGGACATCCTGCGCCTGCTGCGGAGTCGCCACCTTCCCGGTGCCGATCGCCCACACCGGCTCGTAGGCGACGACGATCGTCGCCAGGTCGTCAGCGGGAATCCCGGCGAGCGACCCGAGGACCTGCTCGGTGACGACCGCCTCGGTCCGCCCCGACTCGCGCTCCGCGAGCGATTCCCCGACGCAGACGATCGGCGTCAGCCCCGCGGCGAGGACCGCTTTGACCTTGGCGTTGACGACTGAATCGGTCTCCCCAAACAGCGTCCGCCGTTCCGAGTGCCCCAGAATGCAGTAGCGGCTGCCGATGTCGCGGAGCATGCCGGGGGCCACCTCGCCGGTGAAGGCACCGCTTTCCTTGTCGTGGGCATTCTGGCCGCCCAGCGCCACTCCCGACGGCGCCACCCCCGCAGCCAAGCCGAGGGCCGCGGCCACGGTCGTCGCGTAGAGCGCCGGCGGGCAGAGAACGAGATCGACGCTGCCCGCCTCTGAAGCCCGGGCAGCGACGGCCTCGGTGAGGCTGCGGGCCTTGGCCGCATCGAGGTTCATCTTCCAGTTGCCGGCGACGATCGACTTCCTGCGGGTGGACATGCGGGGATCTCGGAGAGGAAAGATTGGCTGGGCGTTGGGGAGAGCGAACCAGATTTTTACGCCACTGGCAACTGCGAATCGGGGGGGACCGCGGCGCGGCGGTCGGGAGCGGGATGGAGCTTTCAGCCGACGGCGGCGGCCGAGGCATACGACCCGAGGACAACGACCCGTTTGCAGCGCGCCTCGAGTGCCCGGATCGCCCGGCGAACGCGGAGATCGTCGCGATGCCCCTCGAGCTCTACGAAGAAGATGTAGCCCCGTTCCTCGCCCGGGAGCGGGAACGACTCAATCCAGGTGAGGTTGAGCTTCTGCTTCTTGGGGATCGCCAGGGCGTCGGCGAGGCCGCCGGGGCGATGCTCGATCTCGAACATCAGCGACGTCTTGTCGTTGCCGGTCCGCGAGGAATCGGCATGGCCGATGACGGCGAAGCGGGTGGTGTTGCCGGCGATGTCCTCGATGTTCTCGGCGAGGATGTCGAGCCCGTGGTGAACCCCGGCCTGGCGGCTGGCGATGGCGGCGGCCCGCGGGGTCTTCGCGGCGGTCTCGGCCGCGGCACTCGTGCTCGTGACCTCGACCAGGCGCGCATCGGGGAGGTGCCGGGCGAGCCAGTTGCGGCACTGCGACAGCGCCTGTGGGCGGCTATAGACGGTGTCGATCACCGTCCGGTCGCAGGCAGCGAGGAGATTGTGATGGATCCGCAGCGGCACCTCGGCGCAGATTTTCACCGCCAGGCGGGAGAAGTTGTCGAGCGTGTCGGCGATCCGGCCGTCGGTGGAGTTTTCCAGCGGCACGACACCGTAGTGGGAGTGTCCGGCATTCACCTCCTCGAACGCCGCCGAGATGCTCGCCACCGGCACGAACTCGACCGAGCTCCCGAAGCGGTGGAGAGCGGCGAGGTGGCTGTAGGTCCAGGCCGGGCCGAGGTGGGCGACCCGCAGATGCTGCTCGATCGCCCGCGACCCGGAGATCAGCTCGCGATAGACCGCCTTCAGGCTCTCCGCCGAGAGCGGGCCGGGATTGTTGCCGGCGACCCGCTCGAGCACGATCTCCTCGCGGGAGGGGTCGTAGGTCTGCTGGCCGGTGGCCCGCTTGAGGTGGCCGATCTTGCCGGCCACCGTCGCCCGGTCGTTCATGAGGGAGACGAGTTGCCGGTCGATGCGATCGATCTCTCCGCGGAGCGGGGCAAGGCCCGGCTCCTTCCCCGAGGAACCGGCCGGTTCGCCGGCAGGAAGGCGCTCCGACGACAGAATGCGGGGGGGGCCAGACTTGGCCATGGAGCGCCCGGACAAAAAGGGGAAGGGGAGGGAACAGCCAAAATGGCAGACCGGCGGCTCGGGGCACTCTCACCCGCCTCCGAACCGACTACTGTAATCAGATTGGCAGCCCCGTAAATAACACGTTCTTTCCGCGGGCCCTGCGGGTCGGATGGCCCTCTTTCGGGCGTCAATCCGGGCTGGCACGCTCTTTGCACGTCAGGGCCGGACGCTGGGCCGGGAGCGGTCGCGCTCCGGTCGCCGCCGGCGTGGGTCCGTTCCCTGCCCACCACCAAACCACCCCATTCCCTAAAATCCCTGAAAATCCCTGAAACAAGGAATCCACTCCCATGGCCAATCCGAAGGGCGAGAAGATCATCGGCATCGACCTCGGCACCACGAACTCTGTCGTCGCCGTGATGGAGGGGAAGGAGCCGAAGGTGATTGCCAACAAGGAGGGGAACCGGCTTACCCCGAGCGTGGTCGCCTTCAATGACAAG
>SIAG01000152.1 GCA_009691925.1 Planctomycetaceae bacterium | reverse complement strand
TGTCATTCCAGATCTCGGGCAGCCTGGGAATGTTCGTGATCGTGTTTACGGCGCCGTCGACCGTGGCGGAGGCAAAGCGCCCCGGGTTTGCCAAAAACCGGAATGGCATTTCCGCAATTCCAATCACATCGCCGACGAGCGGTCGGTGGTAGAGATTGCCGGCGATCCAGTAGAAGGTGTCGTCGTGGACGTAATTGGGAACACTGTAGGTTGTGCCGCCGGCCTGAAAAGATTTGGACCCCCGAGCGCCCCGGGGCCGAGGGGGGCTGGACCAAGCCCTGCCGCGCTCCCCGACTCCGGTCCAAAGCCAGCGAGCATCGCCCGGGGTTCGAGGGTCTCAATCCCAGTCCGCAGCGTGGGGGTACGGGGAGCGTGGGGCGAGCTTTCGTGTCGCCGATTCACTGGATTTCTCCTCGGAAGAATTCTCAGGAACGGGAAGCCCCTCTCCTAGGGTCCACGGTAAGACAGGCTTTCATTTCCGTCAAGGAATCGGTTCGAGGTGGGATTGTGATGGGCGGCGGAAATCAATGGCAGCCGCTGAGCGCACTCCTCACAGGCGCGACGGGGACTAGGGCCACGGCCCTGCTAGCAACAAGGGTGTTCGGAGCGGAGCCGGCTCCCCGTAGTCGTGCCCCTGCGTAGAATGACCCTCCACGGTGGCTAGCGCCCGAGGACAGCCGCTTTTCCATTTTCACCAAACTCTTTTAGCAGAACGCAATAAATCCCCGGCCTTTGCTGGGTTTTTTTTGCGGCATGGTAGGTATGACCCATGACTCTTCATGTCAAAAAAGGCACCGATTGGAAGTCTGTCTACGCCCAGGCTCGGTCGCTGGCACCAGAAGCCTTTGAGGCGGATCGCCTCAACAATTTGATCATGGGCGAATGGGCTGCGGTCGGAACACCCTCGACCCACGTAAATCCAGTCGACCAAATGCCGATTGGAGGCCCGCCTAAGATAGATCATCAAACCGCTCTCGATGCCGTGGCGGCGGCGGCTCGCCAGCACAAGTCCTGGGGTTTGGTGAGTCTCAACGAGCGCAAGGCACGGGTGAAGGCTGGATTGGTGGGTCTTCGCGAAGCTCGCGACACACTTGCTCTGCTCTTGGTCTGGGAGATTGGCAAACCGTGGCGACTGGCGTGCGCCGATGTCGACCGCTGCATCGATGGAGTGGATTGGTACCTCACCCAAATTGACCGTCAGCTCAAAGGTCGTTCACCACTGGGGGGGCCAATTTCCAACATTGCGTCTTGGAATTACCCCATGAGTGTGCTCGTTCACGCAGAGCTCGTCCAGGCGCTGGCCGGAAACGCCGTCATCGCGAAAACACCCTCACAGGGAGGATTTCACTCCCTCACCCTTGCCCACGCCATGATGGCTCGGGCTGGCTTGCCGATGACGCTTGTAAGCGGCGTTGGTGCCGAGTTGAGTGACGCACTGGTCTCTTCGCCTGCGCTCGGTGCCTTCGCCTTTGTTGGCGGAAGATCCAATGGCCGGGCCACACTCGAACGCCTTGCCGACTTCAACAAGCGTCACATTTTGGAACAAGAAGGCTTAAACGCTTGGGGGGTTTGGGATTTCAGCAAATGGGATTACCTCGCTCCCCACATTCGCAAAGGCTTTGAGTATGCGAAGCAACGGTGCACCGCCTACCCGCGGTATGTGGTGCAGCGACGACTTTTCCCTGCGTTTCTCGAGATGTACATGCCGATCGTGAAAGGGTTGAGGTTCGGCCACCCATTGGCGGTAGAGAATGACCATGACGATCTGCCAGATCTCGAGTTTGGTCCTGTGATTCACAAGACCAAAGCGGATCAGCTGCGCGCCCAGTTTCATGAGGCCATCAACACGGGAGGAATTCCTCTCTACAACGGAAATCTCGACCACGGTCGATTTATCTCGGGGCAAGACATTTCAGCCTATGTTGCACCTGCTGCAATTCTCGAACCACCTCGGGCGTGGTCGCTGCACCACTCTGAACCGTTCGGCCCAATCGACTCCATTGTGCTGGTGGATACCGAGGCTGAATTCATCGCCGCAATGAACGTGTCAAATGGAAATCTCGTTTCTTCGGTAGCTACCGACGACATGGTTTTCGCGAAGCGCGTGCGCGAAGAAGTCTCAGCCTTTAAGTTTGGAGTCAACGTAACCAGGTCTCGGGGAGATCGCGACGAGGTGTTTGGAGGGCTGGGCGCGTCGTGGCGCGGCGCCTTCGTCGGTGGAGACTTACTCGTCGACGCAATCACTGATGGCGAGAGGCCCATTTACGGAAACTTCAAGGGTGGATCTCGATTCCCTGAAGGACTAGACCTTTAAGTCTTGGCCAGCGACGGAAACGGGGGCAGACGAGGCCTATGCGCCCAAGTTCACGTCATGATTCGCCACGGCCCCAGGGGCGGGAGGGCAAAACGCCCGCCGCCCCGTTGCCGCTTTTCTCAAGACAGCCGTTCCAGGGCCTTCACAGCTGCCAGCAGCCGATCGGCACCACCGAACTGCTCGGCAGCCTTCTTGGCAGCGATGACCTCATCAATCGTGACCGCATCCGACTTGCGGACGGCCTTCTCCGAGGCACCCTTCGCCGGAGTGGCCTTCGTACCCGCCTCGCCTGAGCGGCGCTTGCGGCGCTTGAAGCCAGCATTCTTCAGGACCGTTGAGCACTGGGGGGAAGAGACCTCGATCCCCTTCTTGGCAAGGATGTCCATAATCGCTTTGGGACTGATTTTCTGGCCATTGGCCTTCAGTTCAGCTCCAACCTTGCGAATCTCTTCCGACTTGTTGATTTCTCTGGTTTCAGCCATGGATGTTCTCGTGGATAGGGATTGTGGAAACGAAACAACCGTCAGTATACCATACCTGAAAGATGAAATGTTTGAGGGTGCCTCGATACCGCTAGGACACAGGCCGGTGAGCCCGACGACGACACCTTCAAGGTGGAGGTCGCCCGCCACCAGGCGAAGGCCGGGGCCGCCTCCGAGCTCGCCCTGCATGATGCTTGGCCGGTCATGCCCGGATTGCAGGAAGAGGGCCCGAGGCTGGAGCGTTCGCACATCGCCGTAATTCAATTCGTCCCCCATCTATCGAAGCACGATGGTTTCCATAGGCATCGACTCCCCTTTTGTGAACGCGGGCGGAAGTCGAGTCTGACTTTGGGAGGGATTTTCACAATGTCGACCTTTTGTCAGGTGACTCGCAAGGGACTCCTGTGGTCATGCGTGTTGGCCATGTCGGCCTTTTCGACGTCGTTGCGTTCCCAGGAGTCGGCCCCAGCGCAGCCCTCCGAATCTCAGCATTTCAATTGAGGGTGAGCACCGGTGATTTTTATGCCGCTGAAAAAATGGCGTTGGAGTCGCCTGATGTGGCCAAGGACGATGTTCTGATGGTGCCTTGGCTCACATTGAAGCAGGGCAGAATCGGAGAGGGAGGTTCGTTGATAAACCAACGAGCGTCGACCGAAGTCGCTCCGATCCATCGCAGGCAGACATCGCGAGAGCAAGGCTGAAGGAGCTCACGCAGCGCGAGGAGTCGCTGAAGCTCGCCGCTGAGGCGAGAGCCGCGGCGGCTGAGGAAGCTCATCCACCCTTGACAAGGAAAACCTCTTTGTGGCCTAGGTTGTTTGTCGTTGTGAATGGAAGCCTGGTCGCCGCACTGGTTGTCTGGTGGTTGCATCGAAGAGGATGGTCGATCGGTGGTGGGCCGAAGCAGTGTTGATCGAAGCCTGAGGGGCGGGGAGGTGTAGGCGGCCGAATCCGTTCATGGCGGGGGCGTACGGCCGGGCGCCTACTGTCCCGCGGTCGGGGCGTTCAGGAATGACTTTTCCCACCGGCTGGCGTCAGAGCGACTTCAGCCAGGCGACGAGGTCGTCGATCTCCGCCTCGGTCAGCGGCGGCTGCCCCGTGAGCTTCTCGGGGGAATGGGGGCCGGAGAGGAGGTCGTGGAGCGAGCGGGCCCGGGCGTTGTGGAGCCAGCGCGTCTTGCGGAAGCCGGCCAGGAGCGTGGGCGGGCTGTACGTCGGATAGCGATCCCCCTTCTTTCCCAACCCCACGTCGTGAAGGCCGGGGGTCGTGTAAAAGGGGGGGGCATGGCAGTCGCTGCACCCAGCGCGGGCCGACTCAAACAGTGTCTTGCCCCGCTCGGCGGCCGCCGACAAGCTGCCGTCGGCCAAGCGAAACGGGCTCGGCGGCGGCGCGAGATCGGCGAGGAAGGCGGTCAGGGCCGCCACGTCGGCAACAGGCGGCTCGGGCGCCTGCATCGAGTCGATCATCGATTTTTTCACGGCGACGGGGAGATCGGTTTGCCAGCCATGCCAGGTCCAGGGGCCGGTCGCGGCCAGCTGCCAGAGGGGCAACACCGTCTTGTAGCTGCCGACGGAGCCGTCGTTGAGCGTGTCGAACGTGACGGTGTTCCCTCCCCCCTCCCAGTGGCAAGTGTGGCAGGAATACCACTGATCGAGGCTGCGACGGGCATCGTGGAAGATCGCCTCCCCGCGGCGGACGAGCTGCTCCTGCTCCGTCGCCACCTCCCCACGCGAGAGCGTCATGGCGCGGACGAGCCCGGGGCCGGCCGGGTCGATCTCCTGGACGGCGTCGAGGAGGGCGTTGGCGACAAACACCCGCCTGCCATCGGCCGACACCGCGAGCCTGAGCGGGCGGCCGTCGAGGTCGAGCCGGCGGAAGCGCTCCCCATCGGCCGCCAGCCCCCGGTCCATCACTTCGGCACCGCTGACCTGCGTCCAGGGGAGCCCGGCAGCGGCGTCGAAACGGAGCAGCTCATGCGTGCCGCCGGCGGCCACGAGGACCGTCCGACCCTCGTCGACCAGCGCCAAGCCAAGAACGTCGCCAACGGCCCTGCCAGAGACGTCGAGGGTCAGGCCGTGGAGCGTGCCGCCATCGGGGGTGATCTCGAGCTTGCCGAGCCGGCTCCCGGTCACCCACCCGCGCCGAATGTCACCGGGTGAGGTAAACCCGCCGCCGTCGTAGGTGAAGGTGAAATAGAGCGTGCCACCGTCGGGCGTGAACGCCGGCTGACCGACGTTGAGCCCCTTGAAGGGATAACGCGAGCGGACCAGCCGGCTCGCGGCATCGACCAGCACGATCTCGGCGCCGGCGGCGCAGGCGACAGCCACGGTCGAGCCGTCGGGGGAAAGAGCGATGAAACGGGGCAGGGGGGATGTCGGGATCAGCGCCGACACGGTGCCCGCTTCGAGGTCGACTGCGACGATCGCGGCGCTGGCCGCGAGAGGCACCCACGCCGTGCTGCCGTCGGCGGAGAGAACGACATCATGCGGCTCAAAGCCGACATGGATCCGGCCGGTCTCCACCAGTTGCCCCTCCCTCACATCGAGAGCGACGACATCCCCCGATTCCTCAGTGACCGCGACAAAGCGATCGGCCCCACGGGGGGCGATGGCGGCAGGCCGACCGCCGATCGGGAGCTCGGCGGCGATCGCCCCGGTGGCGGCGAGGAGCGAGACCGTCCCGGCCGCCCGATTCGCCGTCGCCAGCCAGCGGCCGTCGGCCGAAATCGCCACAGCCACCGGCGTCCGCCAGGGGCCCGCCACCGCCGGCACGGCAGCCACGGCAGCGAGGGGGAGGAGCAGGAGCAACTTCGCGCCGGGAAGGCAGCGGAGGCCGAACGATCCGATTGGGGTTTCCTGGCTCATGTCGACATCTCCGGCCAAGGGTCCGCGGCACCGATCCGCCAGCCTACCAACCCCTCCGGCCCCGGGCCCATCCCGCGATTGTGCCTCCCCACAGCCAGGCGCTTTCGTCTTCGGCCCCGCGGACCGTAGAACAGGTGCAGGGGGGGGAAGAACCCGCCCCTTCAGCCGGCCTGTCGGAGTCGATCGATGACGAAACTCATGAGACGAAGTCAGCCCGGGTCTGTCGGGAGGGAATGCCGGGGCTTCACGCTCGTGGAGCTGCTCGTCGTCATCGCCATCATCGGCGTTCTCATCGGGCTCCTCCTCCCGGCCATCCAGGCGGCCCGCGAGTCGGCCAGGCGCACCTCCTGCGGCAACAAGATGAGGCAGCTCCTCGTCGGGCTGACCCGCAGCCACGACACCGCCCGCCGCTTCCCTGCCGCCATCGACCGCTACCCCGCGAAGGCCGTGACGTTTGCCACCAACGGCGGTCCGGCGTCGGCCCAGCCGGGGGGCTTTAGCTGGATCGTCCACATCCTCACTTTCGTCGAGGAGTCAGATCTCTACAGCGGGATCTTCAACGCGTCGGGCCGGCTCGGTCGCGGGGCCTATCCCTTCATGCCGACGCTGGCGATCAACAACCAGCCCCATCCCTGCCAGACCCAGCTTCCGCTTCTCCATTGCCCTTCCTATGCCGGGCAGCCGATCATCACCGCCGCGGCGGGGAGCGCCTTTCATTCGATCGGCAGCTACGACGGCTCGACCCCCTATCCGACGATCGCGATCACACACTACAAAGCGATGGCTGGCGTCGCCTCGGAGGGGAAGGTGGCCGGCGCCAGCAAGGGGGCTGCGGGCATTGCCGACAACGGCGGCATGCCGCTGAAGGGCCCAAAGATGGTCGATCCCGACAACGACGACCTCCCCTATCTCGGGCTCGATATGGACGCCATCCGCGACGGAACGTCGACGACAATTCTCCTCTCGGAATCGAAGGAGGGGGGCAACTCCGCTTGGATCGACGGCATGCAGGCGTTCGTCGTGGCCCTCGCCGATGATTCGCCGGCGCTCCCCACCCTCGACGGCAAGACCTGGACCGTCGGCAGCGCCGTGTCGGCGCTCGGCTACGGCCCGACCGCCGCCGCCCCCACGCGCACGAGCCTCGATCTCGGCAACCGCGGCACGCGCGGCAACTCCGCCTGGGGACCGAGCAGCGATCATGCCGGCGGAACGGTCACGACCGGCTTCGGCGACAGCCACGTGACATTCCTCGCCCCCGACATCGATCCGGCGGTCTATTTCGGCCTCGTCACCCGCGCCTCCGGCGAAACATTCAACGCGGAGTGACTCCCCGTTGGATCGAGAGCCGGAGGAGATGGGCTCCCGGGCAGATCGCATGGCAGCCGGCGGGCGAGGTCGCCGAGGAACCGGGCCGGGGCGGCCAACTCGTCGGCACCGACCCGGACGTGGAGGGGGGCGACTCCGCCGGGCGCGGCCACGAGCTCGTCGGCACCGATCGGCTCGCGGCTGGCGAGCTGGGCCAGAACCGTCTCGGGGGTGGCGTCGGAGGGATCGCGGCCGAGCCTGGCGCGGGCCGCGACGCGGGCGCAGAGTAGATCGGCGGGAAGATCGAGATCGAGCCACACCAGCCGTGCGCCGCTGTCGCGCGCCACGGCCGCGAGAAGATCGCGTTGAAAGCGCGCCTGGCAGGTGGCATCGACGACGACGCTCGCTCCCGCTTCGAGCAGTTCGTGCGCCAAGCCCGAGAGACGCTGGTAGACCTGCCGGGTCGTCTCCTCTCCATAGAGATCGACCGTCGTGAGAGCGTCGCCGCGGCGGTCGGTCGCGGCCAGCGCGAACAGCCGCTTCCGTTCGACGTCGCTCCGCAGGCGCACCGCACCGAACGCCCCGACACACTCGGCCGCGAGGGTCGACTTCCCCGCCCCCGACACGCCGGTGGTGGCCAGGAGCAGCGGCGGAGCCGGCGTTGCCAGCCGCTCAGCCAGATCGAGGTAGCGATCAGACTCGCGCCGGGCGGCGGTCGCGGCCTCCGGCGGGCAATCTCCCTGCGCGGAACGGATCGCCGCCACGGCGGCCCGGACGACCGCCCGGGCGACGCGGTGAACGGGGAGGACGGCGGCGGCAGAGTGATCGTTGGCGGCCTCCATCCAGGCGCTGGTCACCTGCGCGGCGAGGTCGGGCCGGCCCCGGCTCTCCAAATCCATCGTCAGGAAAGCGATGTCGCTGGCGACGTCGATCCACCGTAGGTCGGGATTGAACTCGATCGAGTCGAAGGCGACAGGACGCCCGTCGAGGAGCACAAGATTGGCTAGATGAAGGTCGCCGTGGCACTCGCGGATTCTTCCGCTGCCGACGCGGGCCTCGAAATGGGCATAGTCACGGGCGAGGCGGGCCTCGAGCCAGCGCTGGATCGTGTCGGCCCGGGGTGCGGCGTCGGGGCGGTGGCGGCGGATCTCGTCGAGATTCATCCGGAAGATAGCTCGGAGCCGATCGGGGCTGCCGTGGCCGCTGGCCGGCTCCGCGACGGCTTGAGAGGCCTGCACGGAAGCGATCGCCACGCCGAGCTCCCGGCATCCGGCAGCATCGATCCTCCCCGCCTCGAAGCGGGCATCGAGCCGGTCGGCCTCGTCAAACTGCACGAGCTTCACCGCCCACTCGATCGGCTCGCCGAGCCCGTCGACATGGGGCGCCTGCGGACAGCCGGTGATCGGCACCGCCGCCAAGTAGAGCCCCGGCGCGAAGCGGCGATTGAGGCGGATCTCCTCGGCGCAGAATTGGCAACGCCGATCGAGCGTGGAGAAGTCGAGGAACTCAAGCTTGCACGGCTTCTTCACCTTGTAAGCAAACGGCCCGGTGAGAAACACCCAGGAGATGTGGGTTTCGATGAGCTTGATCGGGCCGACCGGATGGGGATAGGCCGCCGGCTCGAGGAGCTTATCGATCAAGGCCGATCGTGACGCCCCTGTCATCAAAAAACCTCGCGGTGGCGCGGAAGGGGGCGCGGGGCAGCGAGGTCGAGCTCGATGAGCCTCGCCCCCCGCTGCCATGCCGGTGGCCCGTAGGCCCCCCAGCCGGTGACGCGGCCGTAGACGAGATCGACCCCTGCCCAGTCGCCGTGGTAGTTGTTGACATGATCGTGGCCGCAGAACACGCCGACAACGCGATTGGATCGGGCAAACCGATTGAACGACTCGCCGGTGTCGCTGTCGTAGCAAACATTCTCGGCCTTCTCCCCCTCGACAGGGCCACGCTCGAAGAGCTTGTGGTATTCAATCAGCGGAATGTGAACGAAGACAGTGATCGGAGCGTCGACCTCGCGATCCTCATCAGCCGCGATTTGGCTGTCGAACCACTCCAGCTGCGGCACCGAGATTTTTCGGTCTCCGGCCGCATAGCCAACCTGGAAAAAGAACAGGCTCGCCGCCGGCTTCACGCCGTCGCCGGGGAGGAGGTCGTAGCGGAAGCAGTAGTGCCGGCCGGTCGGCGCGTCGACATGCCCCTGGAGCCCGTGGCCGATCCGGCCGCTGATCGCGTCGAGCGCGAGAGAGCCCTCACCTTGCTTGACCGGATAGTCGTGGTTGCCGAAGCAGAGCGTCCAGGGGACGGAAAGATCGTTCATGATCTCCAGG
>SIAG01000151.1 GCA_009691925.1 Planctomycetaceae bacterium | reverse complement strand
CGGCATCGCCGGGGCCGCTGCCCAGGCGGTGGAGCAGGCCTTGGCGCACGACGAACGGATCCTCCAGGCGAAGCTCAACCGCGACCTCGAACTGGCCGGCGACGTCCAGAAGGCGCTCCTTCCCTCAAAGCCTCCCGAGATCCCGGGCTACGAGGTGTTTGACTTCTACGAGCCGGCCCGGCATGTCGGCGGCGATTACTTCAATTACGTTCCCCTCCCCGATGGCCGGATCGCCGTCGTCATGGCCGATGTGTCGGGCAAGGGGGTGCCCGCGGCGATGGTCATGGCGGTGCTCTCGGGGGATGTGAAATATTGCCTCGCCGCGGAGCCGGACCTCGTCTGCGCCGTGACCCGGATCAACGACAGCGTCTGCCGGAGCGGGTGGGACGAACGCTTCGCCACCTTCGTCGCGGCGGTCCTCGATCCTCGCACCCACCGGGTGACCCTCGTCAACGCCGGCCACCTCCCTGCCTATGTCCGCGATGCCGCCGGCGGGGTGACGGCCGTCGGACCCGAACAGGGGGGGCTGCCGCTGGGGATGGCGGCCGAATGGGAATACCGCGCCTCCGAGATCGCGATCGAGCCGGGGACGACGCTCGTCTTCTTCACCGATGGCATCAGTGAGGCGATGGATGTCGAGGATCGGCTCTACGGGCTGGAACGGATCGAGGCCCAGGTGGGAAAGCCCGGCGGCAGCCCCGCGGAGGTCGGCCGCAGGATCCTCGCCGACGTCGAGCGACACACCGCCGGCCAGGTCCGCAGCGACGACATGTGCCTGGTCTGTGTCGGGCGCGGCAGCGGGGCCGACGATGCCAGCGGTGGCAGTTCCCTCTCCCTGCGGCCCTCTGAACCGGCATCGCGACGCAGCGGCCGGCAGCCCGCCTGACCGGGCCCTCGCGAAATCGATCGGCCCGCCCGGCGGCTGTTCGGGGAGTCGGCTGCGTCGATCAGCGTTTCGGTCGGGGGATCCTCCCGGCGGAACTGCCGCCCCCCCCTTTTCGGCCCCGCCCGCCAGCGCGGCGCTGGCTCCCGCCGCTCCCCTCGCCGCGCATGCCGCCGATGCGGTCGCGGATCGCGGCCGCCCGTTCGAAGTCGAGCTCGGCGGCCGCCTGCATCATGTCGGCCTCGAGCTGCTCGAGGAGCTCGGCCGACTGCCGCCGCCCCTCCTCCCCCTGCCCCACCGCCTCGAACGCCCTGTTCCGGGCCGACGATTCCGCCTCGATCCCCGAGCGGATCTCCTTGCGGACGGTCTCCGGCGTGATCCCGTGGACGGTGTTGTAGGCCTGCTGGAGCTCGCGGCGGCGGGCTGTCTCGTCGATCGCCAGCTGCATCGATTCGGTGACCTTGTCGGCGTAGAGGATGACGCGGGCATCGACGTTGCGGGCCGAGCGGCCGATCGTCTGCATGAGCGAGGTCTCACTCCGCAGAAAGCCCTCCTTGTCGGCGTCCATGATCGCCACCAGCGACACCTCGGGGAGATCGAGCCCCTCGCGGAGGAGGTTGACGCCAACGAGGACGTCGAACTTCCCCTCGCGGAGCTCCCGGAGGAGGTCGACGCGCTCGAAGGCGTCGAGCTCGCTGTGGAGCCAGCGGCAGCGGACGTTGCGCTGCTGGTAGTAGGCCGTCAGGTCCTCGGCGAGCTTCTTCGTGAGCGTCGTGACGAGGACGCGGTTGCCGGCTGCTACCGTCTTCGCGATCTCGCCGGCGAGGTGGGTGACCTGGTTTCGCGCCGGAACGATCTCGATGACCGGGTCGAGGAGCCCCGTCGGCCGAATCACCTGTTCGACCACCTCACCGCCGGTGCGTTCCAGCTCCCACACCCCCGGTGTCGCCGAGACATAGATCGTCTGATGGAGCTTCTTCTCCCATTCGTCGAACTTCAGCGGCCGGTTGTCCATGGCGCTGGGGAGGCGGAAGCCGTGGTCGACGAGCGTCGTTTTCCGGCTCTTGTCGCCGGCGTACATCCCGCGGACCTGGGGCACGGTGACATGCGACTCGTCGACAAAGAACAGGTATTCCTCGGGGAAATAGTTGAACAGCGTCTCGGGCGTGCTGTCGGGGGCACGGCCGGAGAGGGGGCGGGAGTAGTTCTCGATCCCCGGGCAGAAGCCCGCCTCGAGGAGCATCTCGAGGTCGAAGCGGGTGCGGGCGGAGAGGCGCTGCGCTTCGAGCAGCTTCCCCTCCGACTTCAGCTCCTCCAGACGGGCCTCAAGCTCGGCGCGGATCGTCCCCACCGCCGCCCTGACCCGGTCCTCCGGCATGACGAAGTGGCGGGCGGGGTAGAAATAGGTTTCGTCTTTGCGGGCGGCCACCTCGCCGCTGGTGGGGTGGGTGACGGCGATCGACTCGATCGTGTCCCCCCAGAATTCGATCCGCGTTGCCAATTCCTCATAGGGAGGCCAGATGTCGATCGAGTCGCCGCGGACGCGGAATCGTCCGCGCTCGAGGGCGACATCGCTCCGCTCGTAGTGGATTGAGATCAGCTTCTGGAGCAACTGCTCGCGCGTCAGCTTCATTCCCGAGGCGAGGCGGATGACCATGGCTCGGTAATCGTCGGGCGAGCCGAGGCCGTAGATGCACGACACGCTTGCGACGACGATCACGTCGCGCCGGCTCACGAGGGCGCTGGTGGCGGCCAGTCGCAGCCGGTCGATCTCCTTGTTGATCGCGGCATCCTTCTCGATGTAGATGTCGCGCTGCGGAATGTAGGCCTCGGGCTGGTAGTAGTCGTAGTAGCTGACGAAGTAGTGAACGGCGTTGTGGGGGAAGAAATCGCGGAACTCGGCATACAGCTGGGCCGCGAGGGTTTTGTTGTGGGAGAGGACGAGCGTCGGCCGGCCGATTTGAGCGATACAATTGGCCATCGTGAACGTCTTACCGGAGCCGGTCACGCCCATCAGGACCTGCGCGGCCCGCTCCTCGACGACGCCGCGCACGAGGCTCTCGATGGCCGTCGGTTGATCCCCAGCCGGGGCATAGGGGCTGACGAGCTCAAAGACGCCGGGGCGGGGGTTCATCGAGTGGGCTCCGGCAGGGGCGCCGCCCCGGAGAGCGGCCGAAGGTGGGGACGCAGGCGCGCGAGAGTGGCCTCACCGACACCGGGGACGTCGAGGAGCGACTCCGGCGTTCGGAAGGGGCCGTGGAGATCGCGGTGATCGACGAGGCGCCGGGCGAGCGCTGGGCCGACGCCGGGGAGCTGGGAGAGCTCGACGGTTCCGGCCGTATTGAGATCGACAGTGAATCGGAGCGGGACAGCGGGGTGGGCATCGTGGTCGACCAAGCCGCCCTGGAGCCCGCCGGCAGCCACGTACCAGGCCGCCATCCCCGCCAAGCAGCCGGCCAGGGCAAAGGCGACCACCGGCTGGGCGCGGCGGGGGAATTGGTGCGCGATGAATCCCTCGGTGTCGGGTGAGCCCTTGGCCATGGAAGTATCGTACCGCCTTCCCCGCTCGGGTGTCGTCGCGGTACGCTGCGTTGGGCCGGGCTTGAGTCCCGGCCGTGGAAATGTTGCGCCGGAGGTGCCATGGCTGCAGGTTGCGATCCCGTTGGAAATCCCCGGTCCGGGCGGCGTGACCACCGCCGCCTTGAATGGGACGAGGCGCTCGAGGGGCTGGTGGCGCGGCTCCTGCCGACCTGGCTGGGGGAGGATCTAGGGCACGAGTGCGACTGGACGAGCATCGCCCTGGTTCCGGACGGGGCCAGAGCCGAGCTCGACGTCGTTGCCCGGGCGAAGGGGGTAGTGGCCGGGCTGCGGGGGGCGGGGATCGTGGCAGCGGGAGTCGATCCGCGCCTCGAGTGGCGTCCGGCCGCGGTCGACGGCGACGTTGTCGACCGTGGGGCGGTCGTGGCCCGGCTCATGGGCCCGACGCGCAGCATCCTCACGGCCGAACGGACCGTGCTGAATCTCCTCGGCCGGATGTCGGGCGTGGCCACCGCCACGCGTCGGCTCGTCGACGCGGTCGCCGGGACGCCTTGCCGGATCTACGACACCCGCAAGACCGTCCCTGGCTGGCGGCTCCTCGACAAGGTCGCCGCCCGGGCCGGCGGCGGCTGGACCCACCGGATCGGGCTCTACGACGCGATTCTGATTAAAGACAACCACCTCGCCGCGGTCGGGGCGGCGGGGGCTGATCCGGCGGCGGCCGTGCGCCGCGCCCGCGACTTCGTGGCCAGGACGTTTCCCCCCCAGCGGGCCGAGGCGATGGTCGTGGAGATCGAGCTCGACACCCTTGACCACCTTCCGGCCGTGCTCGAGGCGGGCGCCGACATCGTCCTCCTCGACAACATGCCGGCCGAGCGGTTGGCGGTCGGGGTCGAAATCCGCAACCGCCTCCGCCCGGAGGTGATTCTGGAGGCTTCAGGCGGCGTCACCCCCGACACGGTCGGGAAGATCGCCGCCTCAGGGATCGACCGAATCAGCAGCGGATGGCCAACCCACGCAGCGCCCTGGCTCGACGTGGCGCTCGATTGGGGCGCGGCCACGCGGAGTGCCTAAAGCTCATGCGGGGCAGATGATGACGGAAAAGGCACGGAAAAATTGGCCGCGTTACGACCGACCTTGGGCCCGAATCGTCACACGCCGAGGAGGCGATTGCGCTTCGTCCGCCGTTCTGCCCGGAGGCGAGCGCGGCGTTGGGTCTCGCTCGGCTTCTCAAAGAATTCGCGCCGCCGCATCTCTTTCTTGATGCCGCTGCGCTCGACCAACTTGCGGAAACGGCGGACCGCCTCCTGAATGCTCTCCCGTTCGCGAACCGTGAGCTTGACCATACGAATCCCGATGAGCTGGAAATACCTGGAACGAAGCTTTAGAAGGTAGCCGACGCAGCCCGGAAAGTCTATCCCGCCTCACCGCGCTCCCCTCCGGGCGAGGGCGGCGGGGAAAGCCCCCTGCGACGACCGCGGCTTCCCCCGCCGGGGTTTAGGGGCCACGGTGGCCTGGCTCGGTCCCTGGGAACCCGTCCGAAAAAATAGACTTGGATTGCCCGTTCCCCCGCTCCCGTCACACAATTGCCACCACCCCCCTGCCACGGAGCGCCGCCAGGCCGGTGGTCCTTCCTCGCTGGCTTATCACTCTCCACCCTCACGCCTTTTTTCCCTTCTTTCATCCCCACCGAGGCGATGGCGGGGGGAACCGACGGAACCGCCGATGATTGCCGTTGTCGCGCCGCCCGGCCCCCTTGAACAACTCATCTTCTGGTCCGACGGCATCGCCGTTAGGGAGGGAGTCCTGGCGCTGGTGGCCCTAGTCGTCTTTCTGCTCACGGCTCCCCGTGGCCGGCGCTGGCTTTCCTGGTTGTCGATCTCGCTGCTGAGCCTGTCGGTGATCCCGTTGATCGCGGTCATCATCTTCCCGTTCCCCAAGGTCGCTGACGCCGACGACGGGGTCGCCCACCATGTCCACCGGTTTCTTCTTCTCGCGTCGTTCCTCCAGTCGTGCCTGCTACTGGTCGTGGTCTGTGTCTGGGAGCGCTTCACCCGGCCGATGCCGAAGATCTTCATCGACATCCTCCGTTGCCTGCTGCTGGCCGTAGCGCTGCTGGTCGTCCTCTGGGACGCGGGGATCGATGCCGGCGAGCTCGTCACCGGCTCGGCGCTGGTCACCGCCGTGCTTGGGTTCGCCCTCAAGGACACGCTCGGCAACGTCTTCGCCGGCCTCGCCATCCACGCCGAGCATCCGTTCGAAATCGGTGATTGGATCCAGTACGACGCCGTGCCGGCCCATGTCGGCCGGGTCGTCGAGGTGAATTGGCGGGCCACGAAGGTGATCACGCTCGACGAGGCCTACGTGATCGTCCCCAACGGTCAACTCGCCCAGGCCTCGATCCGCAATTTCACGAAGCCGGAGTCGTGGTCGCGCCGCTCGCTTTTTGTCGTCACCCCCTACGATGTTTCCCCCCAGCAAGTCCAGCGGATCATCCTCGACGCCATCCGGGGGAGCTTCGGCGTGCTCGAACACCCCACGCCGTCGGTCGTGACAAGCAATTTTACCGAACGTGGAGTGGAGCACTGGGTGCGGCTGTTCACCAACGACTTCGACAAGCGCGACCGGGTCGACGGCATGGCCCGCGACCGGATCTGGTTCGCGCTGGCCCGCCACGGGATCGAGATCCCGACCGCCACGCAGGCGATCCGGTTGACGCAACTTCCCCCCCCTCCCCTGCCGGAGCCGGCCGAGGCCCGGCTTGCCAGGCGGGTCGAGTCGCTCCAGCGTGTGGGCATCTTTGCCGGGTTGTCATCGGGGCACCTCGACCGGTTGGCGATGGAGGGGCGGGAATGTCGGTTTGCCGGCGGCGAGCCGGTCATCCGCCAGGGGGATCCGGGCGAGAGCCTGTTTGTCGTTCTCGAAGGGAGCGTCGAGGTGAGTGCCCGGGAGGCGGATGGCCTGCCGGTAGTGATCACGACGATCGGGCCGGGGGGATTCTTCGGCGAGATGTCGCTCATGACCGGCACCGTCCGCTCCGCCACGGTCACCGCGCGGGCCGAGTCGTCCCTCCTCGAGATCGACAAGGCGACGTTCCGGCATGTCCTCGAGGCGCAGCCGGATCTCGTCGAGACGCTTGGGCTTGCCCTTGCCGCCCGCGCCGGGGAGCGTTCCACGGCCCTGGCCCGCGACGGGCAGCGGGAGGATCCGCCGCAGCCGGACCTGTTCCAGCGGATCAGGGATTATTTCGCGATGTGACCGGCGGCGCTGCCGCCCTCTCTTTGGAGCCCCCGCCATGCGGATCGAACTTCTCCCCTCAAGTATCCCTTCGTCCGACCGGCAGTTCCTCGTGTCGTTCGTCGTCAACGACACCGTGGCGATCGATGCCGGCTCGATCGGTCTTCTGGCCGATCTCGATCGCCAGCGGGCGATCCGCCACGTGTTCATCACCCACGAACACCTCGACCACATCGCCAGCCTGGCAATCTTCCTCGAGAACGTCTACGAGCCGGGCCCCGACTGTGTCGAACTGCTGGCCGCACCGGACGTCCTCTCGTTCCTCCACAGCGATGTTTTCAATGGGCGGGTGTGGCCCGACTTCTTTGAGCTCTCGAGCGCCGAGAATGCTTTTTTGAAGACGACCGTGCTCGAGCCGTTTGTGCCGGTGCTGCGCGGGGGTCTGACCATCACGCCGGTGCCGGTGTCGCATGGCGTCGAGACCCTCGGCCTGATCGTCGACGACGGTCGAGCGGCGGTTGCTTTTCCGTCGGACACCGGCCCTACGGTGGATCTGTGGTGCCATCTCGCCGCGCTGCCCCATTTCAAGGCGGCGTTCCTCGAGGCGAGCTTCCCGGCGGGTTTAAGTGAGCTCGCCGCTCTCACCGGTCACCTCTGCACGCGGACGTTCCCGCTCGAGGTGGCGAAGCTCCCCACCGGGGTGCGGAAGATCGTCGTCCACCGCAAGGTGCGATACGCCGCGGAGATCGCCGCGGAGCTTGCCGCCCTGGGGCTCGACAACGTCGAGCTTGTCCGGCCCGGGCACGTCTACGAGTTCTGACGTCAGTCATCCAGACGGCCGTCTCTCCGATCAGCCCTTTCCGCGGCCTTGGCGCTTCCGGTCGTGCTCCGAGAGGAGGATCTTGCGGAGACGGATGACGTCGGGGGTGACCTCGATGAGCTCGTCTTCCTCGATGTATTCCAGCGACTCCTCGAGCGACATCCGCCGCGGGGGCTTGAGAAGGATGTTGCGGTCGCTGCCGCTGGCCCGCATGTTGGTCAGCTTCTTCTCCTTTGTCGGGTTGACGGTCATGTCGTCACTGCGGGCATTCTCGCCGACGACCATCCCCTCGTAGACCTCGTCGCCCGGTTGGATGAACAGGTCGGCCCGCTCCTGGAGGCCGTCGAGTCCGAAGGCGACCGCCTTGCCGGGGACCATCGAGATCAGCACGCCGTTGGCCCGCCCCGCCACCTCCCCTTCCATTGGGCTCCACTTCTCGAAGCGGTGGTGCATGATCGCCGTCCCCTGCGTGGCATTCAGGACGCGCGTCCGCAGGCCGATCAGGCCTCGGGCCGGGATCGAGAACTCGGCATGGGCAAACTCCCCGCGGTTCCCCATGTGGCGGAGCTGTCCGCGACGCGAGCCGGTCAGTTCCATGACCGGCCCGAGCTTGTCGTGCGGGACCTCGATGACGAGCGACTCAAACGGCTCGAGCGTCGTGTCGCCCTCCTTGTGGAGGATAACGCGCGGCTTGCCGACGGAGAGCTCGTAGCCCTCGCGCCGCATCGTCTCGATGAGGACGGAGAGATGGAGTAGGCCGCGGCCGGAGACGGAAAAATTATCGGAGCCCGCGATCTGTTCGACGCGCAGGGCGACGTTTCGCTCGAGCTCCTTCATGAGCCGGTCGCGCAGATGCCGCGTGGTGAGGAACTTGCCGGAGCGGCCTGCCAGCGGCGAGCTGTTGACGCCGAAGACCATGTTGAGCGTTGGCTCGTCGACGGTGAGGCGCTCGAGCGGGCGGGGATCGGCCGGATCGCAGATCGTGTCGCCGATCTCAACGTTCTCCATCCCGCTGACAGCGCAGATGTCGCCGGCGGTGGCCTCCTCGGCATCGATTTTCCCCAGCTTGTCGAAGAGCTGCAGCCCGCCAACCTTCGACGGCACGAGTGTCCCCTTCGACGTTGAACGGACGATCTGCTGCCCCTTCGTGATCTTCCCCGACTCGAGCCTGCCGACGGCGATCCGGCCGACGTAGTCGGACCAGTCGAGCGTGGTGACGAGCATCCGCAACGGCGCCTCTGGATCGATCGCCGGGCCGGGGATCTTCTCGATGACGAGGTTGAGCAGCGGCTCCATCGTCCCCTCGCGGACGAGAACGTCGTGCGAGGCGAAGCCGTGCCGCGACGAGGCATACACGAACGGAAAGTCGGCGAGGTCGTCGTCGGCTCCGAGTTCGAGGAACAGCCCGAGGATCTCGTCGAGGACCTCGAGCGGCCGGGCGTCGGGGCGGTCGATCTTGTTGATGACGACCACCGGCAGCAGCCGAGCCTCGAGCGCCTTGGAGAGGACGAACCGGGTCTGGGGCATCGGCCCCTCGGCGGCATCGACGAGGACGAGGGCCCCGTCGGCCATTCGCAGCACCCGCTCCACCTCGCCGCCGAAGTCGGCGTGGCCGGGGGTGTCGATGATGTTGATCTTCGTCCCCTTCCAGTCGACTGAGATGTTCTTGGCGAGGATCGTGATCCCCCGCTCCCGCTCGAGGTCGTTGGAGTCGAGGATCCGCTCGCCGGAAACCTGGCTGGCGCGGAACTGCCCGCTCTGTCGCAGCAGGCAGTCGACGAGCGTCGTCTTGCCATGATCGACGTGCGCGATGATGGCGATGTTGCGGATGTCGGAGCGGC
>SIAG01000150.1 GCA_009691925.1 Planctomycetaceae bacterium | reverse complement strand
GCTCGACCACCCCGTGCGGCTGCCGCCAGAGGAGCTCGATCGAGGCGCGCCTCGGCTTCTCGTGCACCGGATTGTCGACCCCCTGACTGGCCTTCGAGAACTCCAACCGCAGCGGGTAAGGCCGACCGGCGAGGAGATGGATCGTGCCGCGGTATTCCGTGTCGTTGCCCGACTTTACCCAGGCATCGATGAGCGGCGGGCCATCCCAGTCGGGATGATTGACCAGCAGCCGGACGGCCTGTTCGGTGCGGACGATGAACTCATGCACTCCCGACTCCACCGGCACGATCGAGCCCTGCCAACGGATCGCAAACCGCCCCGGCTCGAAGCGCTCCGGATCGGGCCCTTCGACGCCGAAGTCGAAGCCAACCGCTAGATCGAGCCGCGTAAAGACGCGGCGGGCGGGGTCGAACGTTCTCCCCTGGAAATACTCTCCGCGGAGCCCCCGCTCCGGGTTCACGGGGGGCAGCGGCCCGAGGAATCCGCCCACGAGATCGGCGATGGCGTTTTGGTGCTGGCCGACGGTGAGCCGGGCAAGTTCGACCCGGGCCGGTCGATGGCGGTCACGGGCCAGCGTCGAATAAAAGCGGCCATGGATCCACTCAGCCACCGCTGCGGCCGCCTCCCCGGTGACGGCGGTTGGATCGTCCTCCGGCATGGTGTCGGCGACATACCGGGTCAACTGCCCGACCGAGCGATCGCCGACGAGTGGGGCCGGAGCCGCCGGCGTGCCGACGCCGTTGTCGCCATGGCAGCGGAGACAGTGCTCGCGGTAGATCGCCGCGCCGGGGTGATCCTCGGCCACGGCCGGACGCATCGCTGCCGACGCGACCAACGCCACGATGGCAAAAAGGAAGGGGGCCAGAGAGCTAGGCATATCCCTACTCTACCCTCTGGGGCGCTGCGGGCCTTCGGGGGAGCCGCGGGCCCTGCCGACTTCCGCCCGCAATCATCCCCGGCTGTTCAGGGCCGAACCGTCCTCATCAACGCTTCCGAGGGGATGGCGGGGCAGGGGGATGAGATGAGACGGGGGGATGAGATGAGACGGGGGCGGGAGATGAGACGGGGGCGGGAGCTGGTTCGCGGGTTTCCCTGCGGCGGACCTCAAGGAGAACGCTCTCGTTGTCGCTGCCCCGGATCGGCCAAGCCGCGACCCGGCGCACCGTCACCTGCTTGACGAGGCCGCGGTGCCGCGCCTCACCCTTCTCCTCTTCCCAGCGCGGTCCCTTGATGATCAATATCCGTCCGTAGTGGTCGGCGATCGGCTCAAACCAGCCGAGCAATTTCAACAGCGGCGCCACCGCCCGGATCACCAGCGTGTCGAAGCGATCGTGGTCGCCGCGACGGCTGACGAGCGTCTGGGCGGCCCCCTCGTGGACCGGGATCGACAGGCCTGCCTCGGAGACGATTCCCCGCACGGCCCGGGCCTTCTTCCCCACGCTATCGGAAAGCTCGACTTTCAGATCGGGCCGGAGAATCGCCAGGAGCACACCGGGCAACCCGCCACCGGTGCCGACATCGAGGACGCGCTCGCCGGCGGCGAGATGCCCGGCCACGGCGATCGCATCGGCGATATCGCGCGACACAAACCGCTCGACATCGCTGTGGCGGGTCAGATTCAGGCGCTCGTTCCAAGCCCAGAGGCGCGTCGCGTAGGCCGCCAAGCCCGCCTCGACACCGGCCGGGAGCGGGAGCGACAGCCGCTCACACTCCGCCCGGATGGCCCCGGCGAGTGCCGACGGATCGAGGGGCCCGACGGGGGGTGGTCCCCCGTCGGGCGTGCCTGACGTGGTGCTGCTCACTTGATGAACAGCATTTCCCGATAGGTCGGCAGCGGCCAGAGATCGTCGGGGAGGATCGACTCGAGCTGGTCGGCTACCTCACGCAGCGCGATCATCGCCGGGATGACGGTCCCGTGGAAGTGGCCGACTTCGGCCTGGATGTCGCCGCCACCGTGATGGCCGGCCGCCTTCTCGAGGGCACTGATGGCCGCTTCGAGCTCACCGACGAGCGTGGTGAGCGTGTCGAGCGTCCCGATGTGAACGGTCTTGCCGAGATCCTTGAGCTTGTGGGCCGTGCCGACGAGCTCCCCCTGGTAGCGGTAGGCAGCCGGGAGAATCATCGTCTTTGCGATCTGGATCGCCGACTGGGCCTCGGTGTTGATGTCCTTGCAGTAACGCTCCATGTAGATCTCGTAGCGGCTGCGGAGCTCGCGCTCCGTCAGCACGCCGTACTTCTCAAACAGGGCGATGTTCGTCGGCGAGGCGAGCACGGAGAGGGCGTCGGGCGTGGCCTTGAGATTGGGGAGCCCACGCTGCTTCGCCTCGTCGTGCCACTCCTGCGCGTAGCCGTTGCCGTTGAAGATCACCGCCTTGTGCTCAGAGACGATCTGCTGGAGGAGCTTCTCGACCGCCTGCGGCAGCTTCTCCGCGTCGCCGCCGGTGGCCTTTTCGATCTCCGTGGCGATGTAGTCGAGGCTCTCGGCGACGATCGTGTTGAGGGCCACCAGTGGCCCGGCGATCGACTGCGCCGACCCGACCGCACGGAACTCGAACTTGTTGCCTGTGAAGGCGAACGGGCTGGTGCGGTTGCGGTCGCCGGCATGCTGCGGCAGCGGGGGAAGGGTGTGGACACCGACGGTGAGCGTGCCGCTCGACTTCGAGCTGGTCGCCTTCCCCTTTTCGATCTGCTCGAAGACGTCGGCCAGTTGCTCGCCGAGGAAGATCGAGATGATCGCCGGGGGGGCTTCGTTGGCCCCGAGGCGGTGATCGTTGCCGCTGTGGGCCACGACCGCCCGGAGGAGATCCCCGTGGAGATGGACGGCCTGGATCACCGCCGCGCAGAACACGAGGAACTGCATGTTGGCGTGGGGCGTCTCACCCGGCTCGAGGAGATTGCCGAGCTTGCAGCCCATCGACCAGTTGACGTGCTTACCGGAGCCGTTGATCCCGGCGAACGGCTTCTCGTGGAGGAGGCACGACATGCCGTACTTCTGCGCGACGCGCGTCAGCGTCTGCATGATCGACTGCTGGTGGTCGGTGGCGATGTTGGCATTCTCGTAGACCGGGGCGATCTCGTACTGCCCCGGGGCCACCTCGTTGTGCCGCGTCTTCACCGGCACGCCGAGCTTGTAGAGATCGCGCTCCACCTCGAGCATGAACGCCAGGACGCGCTCCGGGATGGCGCCGAAGTACTGATCCTCGAACTCCTGCCCCTTCGGCGGCTTGGCGCCAAACAGCGTTCTCCCGGTCATGACCAGATCGGGGCGGGCGAAGAAGAAGTTGCGGTCGATGAGGAAGTATTCCTGCTCCGGCCCGCACGAGGCAGCCACCTGCCCGACATCCTTGTGGCCGAAGAGGGCGAGGACACGGCGGGCCTGCTTGTCGAGGGCCTGCATCGACCGCAGCAGCGGGGTCTTCTTGTCGAGCGCCTCGCCCGTCCACGAGCAGAAGGCGGTGGGAATGCAGAGCGTCGTGCCGTTGGGGTTGTCGAGGATGTAGGCGGGGCTCGTCGGATCCCAGGCGGTGTAGCCGCGGGCCTCAAACGTCGCCCGCAGACCACCAGAGGGGAAGCTCGAGGCGTCGGGCTCGCCTTGGATCAGCTCTTTGCCAGAGAACTCGAAGATCGCGTCGCCGTCGCCGGTGGGGGAGAGGAAGCTGTCGTGCTTCTCGGCGGTCAGCCCGGTGAGCGGGTAGAAGACGTGGGCATAGTGGGTGGCCCCCTTCTTGATCGCCCAATCCATCATCGCCAGGGCGACGGCGTCGGCGATCGTCGGATCGAGCGGCTTGCCCTGCTTGATCGTCGCCTGGAGGGCCTTGTAGACGCTCTTCGGGAGCTTGTCCTTCATCACCGAGTCGCCGAAGACGTTCGCTCCGAAGATCTCGTTGGTGGGCGTCTCGCGGAAGTTCCAGGCCTGGGCATTCGGCTTGTAGTTGTTGATGGCGGCGATCGCGCTGGCACGGGCAGAGGTCATGAGTGGATCCTTCTTCGTGATGGCGGGCTACGGGAGGAGGGCGTTGAAAGACGGGCTGACGGGCGCCTCAAGCGTCGCGACGGACGCCGTCGCAGCACGCCGCAGGGCCCTAAGCGGGAATGACATGGGAACAGGACAGGGAACCGCCACCATTCCGAACCGGACGGTGGCGAAAGATCAGCGCGGCTCGATCATGGGCAGCCGGGGGGCACAGACTCCGGTTGGCGGTTCGACACGCCGACACCACGACCGGGCACCGCCATGCCCGACCGTCGCGCCTGGGCACAACGTGCGTGAGCTCCCGCCACACCGACCGACCGACGCCCCCGTCACCCTCCCGCAGCCAGAAGAAGAAAGCCTGCGGAGAACATGACCGAGTCACACGCAGCCTAGCCCGCGGGAAGGTGAGTTTCAAGCCGCGCCGCCCCCCGGGGAGCGGTCTACCTGGCAGCCTGGGCGCGGGGGACGGGGCGGGTCGACTGCCGCACCGTCGCCCGGCGGGCGGCAGCGATTGCCGCCTCCAGCGGAGCGTCGCCCGCCGCCGGCAGGCCGTCGGCCCCCTCCGCCAACCGGGCCGTGGTGTGGACAACCAGATCGGGCTCGACGCCGACCCGGCTGTAGGGCTTTCCCTTGGGGGAGAAGAACTTGGCGGTGGTGAGCCGGAGGCCGACGCCACCGATCTCGAGCGGGAAGATCCCTTGGATCGACCCCTTCCCGAAGCTCCGGCTGCCGACGATCGTGCCGCGACCGTGATCGCGGATCGCCCCAGCGAAGATCTCGCTGGAGCTGGCCGAATCACCGTCGATGATCACCACCAGGGGCATCCGCCACGTGCCGGGCCGGCTGGCGGAATAGTTGAAATCCTCCTCGGGGCTGCGCCCCCGCGTTGCCACGACGAGGCCGCGTTCGAGGAACAGATCGGAGACATCGACAGCCGACGAGAGGAGGCCGCCGGGATTGCCGCGGAGGTCGATCACGAGGGAGCGCATCCCGCCGGCATCGAGCCGCCGCAGAGCCGAGGCCAGATCGGTTGCCGTCGTCTTTTGGAAGGAGGAGATCTTGAGGTGGCCGACGCCGGCTCCCGTATCGAGCATCCGCACGTCCTCGATGCTCGGCACCTCGACATGCTCGCGCCGCAGCGCCACCCGGCCGGCCGCGACACCGCCACGACTGATGTCGAGGGTCACGGAGGATCCCTCCGGCCCCTGGAGGAGCTGGGCCGATTCGTCGACCGACATCCCGCCGATCGATCGGCCGTCGACCGCCACGATGTGGTCACCGCCCCGCAGCCCACCCCGTTCGGCCGGACTACCGACGATGACATGGACGACGAGGAGCCCGTCGGCAGCCGTCTTCAGTTCGACTCCGAGGCCGACGAAGTTCCCCTCGATCTGCGCGTAGAGATCGTCGAGCTGGCCGTTGGTGAGGAATGCTGAATACTCGTCGAGGCCTCCCATCGACGCGGCCGTCATCTCCAGGAGCGTGACCGAGGGGGGGATGCCAAGGGTGGAGTGGCCGATCCGCGCCACCCACGCCACCACCGTCTCGGCGTCGGCCTGGGAGTTGACCAGCCGTCCGCCGACGAGGCGGGCCACCTGCTCCCGGTAAGCGCTGCGGCGTTCCGGCGTCGCCTGGGGGGCGTAATACGAGGTGAACAGCGGATGGTCGATCGCCACCTCCATCGCTCGCAGCCCCCGGAGGGTGAGGCGGTGGAAATCGGGGGCGTCGACATGGTGGCTGCGGATCCGCGAGAGCACCTCGGCGTGGAGGCGCCGGCCCTCGGCCTCCGAGAGCCCGACCAGCCGCTGCCGGAAGCCCCCTTCGGAGTGCCGGCGCACAAGGTCGCAGTGGATCCGGGCGAGATCGTAGCGATCGGCGAGGGTCGAAGGCAGTGTCCCTTGGCGGACGTGCGGCTCGCAGGCGGCCACGACCTCCCCCCAGCGCTGTTCCCCGGCGAGGATCGCCAACCGACCGGAGAGCTCGTCGGCCCCCGCCGGGACCGCGATCTGGGGCGCTGCCGGCAGTGGGGTGCCGATGGGCGGGGAAGCGGTGGGGAGGGGAACGATCGGGGCGCCGGACAATCCCCCCCGCAGCGTCGCCGCGGCCGACTGGGGCGTGGCGATCTGAAACGGCGCGGTCGCCGGGAGCATCGAGGGATCGGGCTCGGGGGCGATCGAGGCGGCGGCGTCGTCCTGACCGTAGACGGGCACGATCTGCGGCAAGACCTGCGCATTCGAGACCGCCGACGCGACAGCAAGCAGAGCCGCGAAGGCCGCGGCGAGCCGGGGCCAAGTGCCGCGTTGGCGCACGGCGACGGCAGCGTCACCGCGATCAGCACAACCCGCACGAATATCCCTGTGGCAACAGGGGCAGTGCCCGGGGAAACGATCCCCCGGTCCACGGGTCAAAAACGCCTCGAAGAAGGCAACGTCCACGAATAACAGTCCGTTGACGAATTGCCGCGTCCCGTGGCGGCAGGCAGCGGTCTGTCCTTGAACCGCCGACGATTATGGATCATGGAAACCACTCGGTCAAAAAAACCGTGGGCGATCCGCAGCCCTCACCCTCTCGACACGTTGGTACGATAGGGCAGCAGAGGACCGCATGAACGACTCCGGCCGAAAGCCTGTCGAAGACGATGCCACTGCCGGCCCCGGGGCCGGCGGCGCTCTCCCCGCTCCCCCGGCCCCCGCCGGCCCGTGGGGGGACGGACCACCGACGCAGATCCTCCTCGACCGCGTCCGCGACGGCGACGACGACGCCGTCAACGGCCTGCTCGCCCGTCACCGCGACGCAATCCGGCGGATGGTCGACCGGCGGATGGACCGCGTTATCCAGCGGCGCGTCGACGCCAGCGACATCGTCCAAGACGTCATGCTCGAGGCGAACCGTCGGCTGGGCGACTACCTCGCCAACCCGACGATGCCCTTCCAGCTCTGGCTGCGGCACATGGCCCGCGACCGGCTCATCGACGCCCACCGCCGTCATCGGGTGGCCGCGTCGCGGAGCCTCGACCGCGAGGTCGCGCTCGCCGGCCCCCCCGACGACGACCATTCCGCCACCGATGGCGTCGCGCGGCTGGCCGACCGCGAGCTGACCCCCGCCGCCGCCGCCACCTGGCACGAGCTCGAGCGCCGCTTCGCCGCCGCGGTGGAACAGCTCGACGACGGCGATCGGCGGATCGTCCTCCTGAGGCACTTCGAGCACCTCTCCACCGCCGAGGCGGCCGACGTCCTGGGGCTCTCGAAGCCGGCGGCGGGGATGCGCTATCTGCGCGCCATGCGCCGGCTCCGGGTACTCCTCGACGGCGGAGACCAGGCGGGGGAGAGCGGGGAATGACCGCCGGACCATGGCCAGCCCTGCCCGTCCCCCTACCATGCAGGGGCGTCGATCGTCGGCGGACGACGAGGGACAGCGACGAGGGACAGCGACGACATGAAGGGACGCGAGGGAGACGCGAGTGGCGCGGGGATCGTCCGCGGGGATCGATCCCGGGGGCGCCGCCGCGCCGTCGATGAACCGCTCTCCGCCGCCCAGGAATCCCGGCTGGCGGAGCTTCTCGACGAACTGGCCGACCACGGCGACGATCCCGGCCGGCTCGAGAAGCTCGTTCGCACTCACCCTGACCTCGCCCCGCAGCTCCGCGAACTATTTGCGGCGATGATGGTTACCGACGCGGTGGCGCGGGAGTCGGCGATCTTCACTCCACCGCCGGGCCGCGGCGCCAATCTCACCTTAGCCAGCGCCCGCGGTGCCCAGCCGCTCCATCATCTCCAGGCGGCCGGCGACGGGGTGACACCGGGGGCGTTGGCGCTTCCGACCCTGTTTGGCGATTACGAACTTCTCGAGGAGATCGGCCGTGGCGGGATGGGGGTCGTCTACCGGGCCCGGCAGCGGAGCCTGGGGCGAATCGTCGCGGTGAAGATGCTTCTGAGGCGGGAGCTCGCCTCGGCCTCCGACCTGGCCCGGTTCCAGAGCGAGGCGGAGGCTGCGGCCCGGCTCGATCATCCCGGCATCGTGTCGGTTTTCGAGGTCGGCGAGCTCGAGGGGTATCCCTTCTATTCGATGCAGTATGTCGAGGGGACGACCCTCGCCCGCCGTCTCGCCGCCGGCCCGATCCCCGCCCGCGAGACCGCTACGCTCATGGCGCAGGTGGCCGAGGCCGTCCATGTCGCCCACTCGCGCGGCGTTCTCCACCGCGACCTCAAGCCCTCGAATATCCTCATCGATCTCGACGGCTTCCCGCGTGTCTCCGACTTCGGTCTGGCGAAGCGGCTCGAGGCCGACGCGTCGGTGACGCACACCGGCGCGATCCTCGGTACCCCCTGCTACATGTCGCCGGAGCAGGCGGCCGGCAGCCGCGGCGACGTCGGCCCGGCCAGCGATGTCTGGAGCCTCGGCGCAATCCTCTACCAGATGCTCACCGGCCGCCCGCCGTTCCAGGGCTTGAGCCCGATGGACACGCTCCTAGCCGTGCTCGAGTCCGATCCGCCGGTGCCGCGCTCGATCGACCGGCGCGTCGATCGCGATCTGGAGTTAATCGCGCTGAAGAGCCTGCAGAAGCCGACCGATCTGCGCTACGCCTCCGCCGGCACCCTCGCCGCTGATCTCCGCGCCTACCTCGCCGGCGAGCCTGTCGCCGCGCGCCGCGGCGGGCTGAGCGATATCGTGTCGCGGCTGTTCCGGGAGACGCACCACGCGGTCGTCCTCGAGAACTGGGGACTGTTGTGGATGTGGCATTCGGTCGTCCTCCTCGCCCTCTCGGTGACCACCGACATCCTCGCCTGGCAGGGGGTCACGACACGCTGGCCCTACCTGGTCCTCTGGGGAGGCGGCCTCGCCCTCTGGGCGCCGATCTTCTGGGCTCTGCGGCACCGCACCGGCCCGGTGACGGCGGTCGAGCGGCAGATCGCTCATATCTGGGGGGGGAGCGTGATCTGCAGCGTGCTCCTGTTCTGGGTCGAGGATCTCATGCAACTGCCGGTGCTGGCGCTCTCGCCGGTGCTGGCGCTCGTGGCCGGGCTGGTGTTCTTCGCCAAGGCGGGGATCCTCTCCGGGGCGTTCTATGTCCAGGCGGCGGCGCTGTTCGCGACGGCCTTGGTGATGTGCAGGATGCCCGACCACGCCCACATCGTGTTTGGCGTGGTCAGCGCGGCCTGCTTCTTCATCCCCGGCCTCAAGTACTTCCGCCAGCGGATGCGGGCCGACTGACACCGGGTGCCCGGCCGGCCGGAACGCTCCGTACGGCCCGACGAGGCCCCTTGCGAACCTCGCCGCGGCCGGCGGCGTAGACTTCTCCAGCCCCGCGGCGCTGTGGAAAGCCCCGGTGGCCCGGCTACAGCCCGAAGGCAAGACTCGCGGGAGGAGCGGATGGCA
>SIAG01000149.1 GCA_009691925.1 Planctomycetaceae bacterium | reverse complement strand
AAATATCTCACCTTCACGCTGAGCAAGGAATCGTATGGGATTCCGGTGCTGAAAGTCCGCGAGATCATCCGCCTCTGCCCGATCACGCCGGTGGCCAACATGCCGGAGCATGTCAAAGGGGTAATCAACCTCCGCGGCAAGGTGATCCCGCTGGTCGATCTGCGGTCGAAGTTCTGCCTGCCGATCTCCACCGACACCGAGCGCAACTGCATCGTCGTCACGCAGATCGCCGCGGCTGGCGGCGGCACGCGGCTGTATGGCGTGATCGTCGACGGCGTCGAGGAGGTGGCCAATTTCACGGTCGCCGACATCGAGCCGACGCCCGATTTCGGCGGCGCCATCGACTCGATGTTCATCACCGGGATGGCCAAATCGGGCACCAGCGTCAAGACACTCATCGACCTCGACAAGATCTCCGCCTTCGATGGCACGATCGCCATCCAGGCCCTCGGACTCCCCTCCTCTTCCCACGCCTCCTGATCAACGGACTTTATCGCCATGAGCACTTGGACCATTCCGCGCCGGATCTCGTTCGGCTTCATCACCCTCGTCCTCCTCTCGCTCATCCTCGGGCTCGTCGGCCTGTGGCGCGTGCGCGACATCAATACCAATGTCAACAATCTAGCCACCAACTCGGTGCCGTCGGTGGTGGCGCTCAACAAAATCATCCAATACAACAATGAATCGGCCCGCCAGGTGCGCAAAGCCGTCGACTTCGCCACCGACGACAAGGCCGTCGCCGCCGCCGAAGCGGCCTTTAGCTCTAACCGCAAGTCGGCCGACGAGCTCATGGTTCAATACGAGAAGCTCTTTTCCGACACAGAGGACGGGCGGCTCTTCAAGCTCGCCGCGACGGCGCGAACGGGGTTCTTGAGCGCCGCCGACCGGACCCTCGGCATGATCCGAACAAAGGGCGAGAAGAGCGAACTGGAGGCACAAAACCTGATGCGCACCGAGGTCGACACGACCCTCGAGCAGACGACGAAGGGCTTCAACGACGACATCGAGTACAACATCAAGCTCGCCGAGGTTGAAGCGAAGTCCGCCGCCTCGAAGGTCAACTCGAGCTTTTTGATCATCTTGCCACTCCTGATCGCCTCCGCCATTACCGGTGCCCTGATTGGCTGGGCCATCATCCGCGCCGTCAGCGGTGCCTTGGGCTCGATCTCCGATTCGCTCGAGGAAGGGGCGACGCAGACCGCTTCCGCCTCCGGCCAGCTCTCGGTGGCCAGCCAGTCGCTCGCCGAGGGGTGCAACGAGCAGGGCTCGAGCGTCGCCGAGACCAGCGCCGCCCTGGAAGAGATGTCGGTGATGATTCGCAATACCGCCGACAACGCCGAGAAGGCGAAGGTCTTCGCCAATCAGGCCCGTCTCGCCGCCCAGTCGGGGGCCCAGACAATGGTCGACATGAACACCGCCATGCACGCCATCGAGGCTTCGAGTGCCGAGGTGGCGAAGATCGTCAAGAACATCGACGAGATCGCCTTCCAAACCAACATCCTCGCTCTCAACGCTGCCGTCGAGGCGGCGAGAGCCGGCGAGGCCGGAGCGGGGTTTGCCGTCGTCGCCGACGAGGTTCGCTCGCTCGCCCAGCGCTCCGCCGCGGCTGCCAAGGAGACCGCCGAGAAGATCGAGGCGGCGATCGCCAACAGCCGGCGAGGCTCGGTGAGCTGCAGCAAGGTGGGGGAATCGCTCGAAGAGATCGTCCAAAAGGTGGCCGACGTCGACAGCCTGGTGGCCGAGATCTCGACGGCTGCCAAGGAGCAGTCGCAGGGGATCCAGCAGGTCGGCACGGCGATGACGCAGCTCGACAAGGTGACCCAGGGCAACGCCACCAACGCCCAGCAGAGTGCCTCGGCCGCCGAGCAGCTCAACAGCCAAGCCCACACGATGCAAGACACCGTGTCTTACCTCCGCTCGCTCGTTACCGGCAACATGCAGCAGGGTGGGTTTGGCGGGGGACGGGCCCCGCAGAGGCGATCCGCGCTGCGGACAGTCGATGCGCCCCAGGTCCGCAAGCTCCGCTCCGCGGTCCGTTCCGGGGCCCCGATCCGCGGCCTCACCGACGCTGGCAAGTCGGGCGGAATGCAGATCCCGATGCCGGGGGATGGCGACCAGGAAGACCGCAACTTCACGAAGTTTTGAGGCAAGCGCGCAGCGACGGAGCAAACCTGTGATCGTCCGGGGGGCCTATGATTGATCGAAGCCCTCGGACCTGCGGCCAAGGCCCCGCGGATCTGCGGTCAGGGCCCCCGGATCTGCGGTCAGGGCCCCCGGATCTGCGGTCAGGGCCCCCGGATCTGCGGTCAGGGCCCCGCGGCCTGTCGGCCGCGGGGGATAGAGAATGGAGTCCTCTGTTTGGCGGATCCCCCGGGAGCCCGCCCACTGCCGCCATGCTGTTCCCCTCCGAAGCCCCGCTCACAACCCAGGCCTACGACTTCCTGGCCAACCTCGTCTACGAGCGCAGCCGGATCAGGCTTGGGCCAGACCGGCAGACGCTCGTGGCCGGGAGGCTGCGGCAGCGGCTTCAGGCCCTGCGGATTGACGACTACGACGACTACTGCGCGCTCCTCAAGAGCCCCCAGGGGGCGGACGAGGTCGATGCCCTCATCGATCTGATCTCCACCAACCACACCCACTTCTTCCGCGAGTCGTCGCACTTCGATCTCCTCACCCGGCAACTCCTCCCCCGCCTGGCGGAGAAGTCGATCGCGGAGATGCGACCGCTGCGGTTTTGGTGCGCCGCCTGCTCGTCGGGCGAAGAGGTCTATTCCCTGGCGATCGTGTTGGCGGAGTTCTTCCGGCTGCGGCCGGCAGTGCAGTGGCACATCGAAGCCTCCGACATCTCGCAGCGGATGCTCGAGCGCTGCCAGCAGGCGATCTACGATGCCGACAAGGTGAGTGTGCCGCAGCCGGAATGGCTGGAGCGCTATTTCCTCCGCGGCATCGGTGATCGCGATGGATACTTCCGGGTCAAGAATGAGCTCCGGCGGCAGGTGACCGTCCGCTACGTCAACCTCTTCCAGGATGTCTATCCCGTTCCGCGCGGCCTGGATGTGATCTTCTGCCGGAATGTCATGATCTACTTCGATGTCCCCTCGCGCAACACGCTGATCGAGCACCTCTCCGATCAGCTCGCCCCGGGGGGATTCCTGTTTGTCGGCCATTCGGAGAGCCTCATCGGCCTCCGCCACGGTCTGCGGACGATCGCCCCGAGTGTCTATCAGCGTCCCGAGTGACACAGCCCCGAATCCTCAGCCCCGGTCTCCGCCGTCCACCAGGTGTCCTATGAGCGTCCCGTCACCCCCGCGGAAACTCCGCGTGCTCGTCGTCGATGATTCGGCGCTCGTGCGGAAGACGATCACCGATAGCCTCAACCTCGATCCGGGGATCGAGGTGGTGGGATCGGCCTGCGATCCCTACGTGGCCCGCGAGAAGATCATGCGGCTCTCCCCCGACGTGATCACGCTCGATCTCGAGATGCCGCGGATGGACGGGCTGACGTTCCTGCGGATCCTCATGCAGCACCATCCGATGCCGGTGGTGGTGGTCAGCTCGCTGGCCCAGGCCGGATCGCAGGTGGCCCTCGATGCCCTCGAGGCCGGCGCCGTCGACGTTCTCGCCAAGCCCAACGGCACGATGTCGGTCGGGGCCCTGGCCGGGCAACTGGCCCACCACGTCAAGGCGGCGGCAGCGTCGGTGCGCTTCCACGGCACGCGGGTCCGGGCCGACCGCTTCGCGACAAGCTCGGCCGCGGTGGTCGTCAAGGCAGCGGTGGCCACCGAGCCGTCGGAGGCCGGGGCGAAGCCCTCCCCCTACACCGGCCGGGTCGACAACCGCCAGCTGATCGTCATCGGCGCCTCGACCGGCGGCGTGGAAGCGCTGCGGAGCGTGCTCCCCAATCTTCCCGAAGGCCTGCCGCCGATCGCGGTCGTGCAGCACATCTCCCCCTACTTTTCCAAGGCGGTCGCCGAGCGACTCGATTCCCTCTGCCCGATGCGCGTCGTCGAGGCGGAGGACGGCATGATCCTCGCACGTGGCACCTGCGTCGTGGCCCCGGGCGACTTCCACCTCGCCCTCACCTGGCAGGGAGAGGGCTACCGGGCGAGGCTCCTGCAGACCCCGCCGGTGCACCATTGCCGGCCGAGCGTCGACGTCCTTTTCCGTTCGGTCGCCGAGGCGGGGGGGAGGCACGTCATCGCGGCGCTGCTGACAGGGATGGGGAGCGACGGCGCGATGGGAATGGCAGCGATCCGCAAGGCGGGAGGGAGGACGATCGCCGAACACGAAAAAACCTGCGTCGTCTACGGCATGCCACGGGCAGCGATCGAGCTCGGGGTCGTTGACCTCGTCCTCCCACTGCCGCAGATCGCCGGGGCGATCGTCGATGGCGTGGCCCGCAAGCCATTGGCCGCGATCTGAAGTCGGGCGGCAACGGTCTCTCAGGTCGACCGGGCGGGGATCGGATTCAGCCCACCGACATGGGGCCGTTGAGGAAGAACGTCTTTACGGCACCGAGTCCCTTGCACTCGACGAACCCGCGATCCTCGAGGAGGTACCGCCCCTGGAGCTGCTCCGCTGTCTGTTCGGAAAGGTGGATTCGGTCGGGCTGGCCCGATGACTCCATCCGGCTGGCGACATTGACGGTGTCGCCCCACAGGTCGTAGGTGAACTTGATTTTGCCGATGACGCCCGCCACAACGGGGCCGGTGTGGATCCCCACCCGCATCTGGAGCTCGGTGCCGTTGGCACGATTGATCCCTTCGAGTGCGGCGATCATCTCGAGCGCGCACTCGGCCACCGCGGCGGCATGGTCGTCGCGCTGGAGCGGGATCCCGCCGACGAGCATGTAGCAGTCGCCGATTGTCTTGATCTTTTCGACCCCATGCTCCTCGACGATATGGTCGAAGGCGGTGAAGATCTGATTGAGCATCGAGACCAGATCGGCGGGGCTCGTCTTCCGCGACATCGCCGTGAAGCCACACAGGTCGGCAAACAACACTGAGACGATCTCGTGCCGGTTCGCGATCGATTTTTCCCCCCCCTTCAGCCGCCCGGCGATCGCCGACGGGAGGATGTTGAGGAGGAGCCGCTCCGACTTCTCCCGTTCCCGCTCCACGAGCTCCTTCTCGGTCTGGAGCTGGACGAGCCGGAGCCGCTCCAGATCGCGGAGCCGCTTCTTTTCCAGCGACGTCGTCACGCGGGCCCTCAGCAGCGTGAGATTCGGCGGCTTGGTGAGGTAATCTTCGGCCCCGGCCTCGATGCACTGCACCGCCATGTCGATCTGGTCGGCCCCGGAGATGACGATCACCGGCAAACCTTTGAGATCGGGGGCGAGGTTCATCGCCGCCAACACCTCGAGCCCCGTCATCACCGGCATCTCCATGTCGAGGAGCACCAGGTCGAAGGAGGCGGAGTGCATCTTGGCCACGGCATCCGCGCCGTCGAACGCCTCGACGACATTTTCAAAGCCGATCTCACCGAGCGCCTTCTTGAGCATAGCGCACATCACTCGGCTGTCATCAACGAGGAGCACCTGGGCCTTTGCGAGCCAACGAGCAGTGGATACAGGCTCGGCGATCTCCGTCCCCTGGTCTTCGCTCAACGCGTGGTCTCCGCAGACTGGTTGAAAGGAGCGGTCGTGGGCGCGTCACACCGAATGGTCGTGAGACTCGCCGACCAATTGGTCGTGGGCCTCGAGGATGAGACTTTCGGTCTCGTCGAAGCCGATGCAGCCGTCCGTGATCGAGACGCCATAGGTGAGCTTGGAGCGATCGGCCTGGGCGGGCTGGCTGCCGGGCTGGAGATTGCTCTCAAGCATCATGCCGACGATCGAGCGGTCGCCGGCGACCCGCTGGGCGAGGACGTCGCGCCACACAATCGATTGGCGGCGGTGATCCTTGCCAGAATTGGCATGGCTGCAGTCGACGATCACCCGGGGCGGAAGGCCGGCCGCCTCGAGCCTCGTGCGCGCCTCATGGAGGATCTCGGGGGCGTAGTTGGAGCCGCTCCGGCCGCCGCGGAGCATGAGCACCCCCCAGGGATTGCCGGTGGTCGAAACGACGCATGTCCCGCCGTTGTTGTCGATCCCCAAAAAGCTGTGCGGCGCACGGGCCGACTGCATGGCGTCGACGGCGGCCTGAAGCGAGCCGTCGGTGGAGTTCTTGAAGCCCACTGGCATCGACAGGCCGCTGGCCATTTGGCGGTGGGTGGGCGACTCGGTCGTCCGGGCGCCGATCGCCCCCAGCACGATCGTGTCGGCGATGTACTGCGGCGTGATCGGCTCGAGAAACTCCGTCGCCGTCGGTAGCCCCATCCGGGCGATCTCGATGAGCAGCCCACGGGCGATCCGCAGGCCGGTGCCGACGTCGAAGCTGTCGTCGATGTGCGGATCGTTGATCAGTCCCTTCCAGCCGACGGTGGTCCGCGGCTTCTCGAAATAAACCCGCATCACGACGAGGATCCGCCCGGAGACCCGCTCGGCGAGGGTCCGTAATCGTCCGGCATACTCGCGGGCGGCGTCGAGGTCGTGGATCGAGCAGGGGCCGACGACGGCGAGGAGCCGGGGATCCTCCCCCGACAACACCCGCTCCACGGCCCGGCGACCATTGAGGATCGTGGCGGTGGCGGCGCCGTCGAGCGCCAACTGGGCCATCAGCCGGGCGGGGGGCACCAGCGCATCGAGACTGCGGATCCGCAGGTTCGACGTCGGTGGAACGCTGGAGCCGGCGGTGGGAGCGGGAGCCGGGGCGGGGCGGATCGTGGTGTCGGCTGGATTCATTCCTCTAATCTACACCACGCTCGGCGGCCGATTCCCCCGCGCCGGCAGCGCCAGCAAAAAGACTGCTTTTCCCCGCGGCAGCCGCCCGCCGCCGGGGGGCCGGCCCGGCCCGGATTCCGCCCGGCCCTACCGCGGCAAAAAACCGCGACAGCCCCTCCCGCCCCGGGTCACTTTTCGTGTATTTTTAAGTGGCCTGTTTTTGTCGTACTCGTCCCCCTGATCGACTGCACCACCGAAGGACTTCCGCCATGGCCACCGCTGCACGCCCCCGCACGACCGACACCGTGATGTCCGGTGCCGACGTGGTGGTCGAGTCGCTCATTGCCCACGGCGTGGATGTGATCTTCGCCTATCCGGGGGGGGCGAGCATGCCCCTCCACCAGTCGCTCACCCGCTATGCCGATCGGATCCGGACGATCCTCCCCCGCCACGAGCAGGGGGGGGCATTCGCGGCCCAGGGGTATGCCCGCACGACCGGGCGGATCGGCGTTTGCATGGGGACTAGCGGCCCCGGGGCGCTCAACCTCGTGACGGCGATCGCCGACGCGAAGCTCGACAGCGTCCCGCTGCTGGTGCTGACAGGCCAGGTCGGCACGAGCGTGATTGGCACCGACGCCTTTCAGGAAACCCCGATGGTGGAGGTCTGCCGCGGGATCACGAAGCACCACTACCTCGTCACCGATCCGGCCGACATCGCCCGCGTCATGCGCGAAGCCTTCCACATCGCCACCACCGGGCGCCCCGGCCCGGTGCTCGTCGATCTCCCCAAGAACATCCAAGTCGCGCAGCTCGTCCCCGACTTCGCCGCGCCGATGAATCTCCCCGGCTACCATCCGGAGGTCCGCCGGGCCCATCCCGAACAGATCGCCCAGGTGGCCGCGGCGATCAGGCGGGCCAAGCGTCCGGTGATCTACGCCGGCGGCGGCGTGATCTCCGCCGGTGCCTCCGAGGAGCTTCGCGAGCTCGCCCAGCGCACCGGGATCCCGGTGACGATGACCCTCATGGGGCTCGGGGCCTACCCGGCAGACGCCCCGCTCTCGCTCGACATGCTCGGCATGCATGGCAGCGTCTACGCCAATTACGCCGTCGACGAGGCCGATCTCCTCCTCGCCCTCGGCGTTCGCTTCGACGATCGGGTCACCGGGAAGGTGTCGGCCTTTGCCGAGCACGGCTTCATCGTCCACATCGACGTCGATCCCTCCGAGCTCAACAAGAACAAGGTCGTCCACATCCCGATCGTTGCCGACATCAAGGATGCCCTTGGCCAGCTCAACAAGATCGTCGAGGCGCCGACCGCCGATCTCGGGCCGTGGCACGACCGAATCGCGGAATGGAAGCGGGAAGACCCGTTTTCCTACGACACCACCTATCCAGGCATTCTCGCCCAGGAGGCGATCGCGGAGCTGTCACGGCTGACGGCCAAGCGCGACACGATCATCACCGTCGGGGTGGGCCAGCACCAGATGTGGGCCGCACAGTTCTACCAATTCCGCCGGCCGCGGACGTGGCTCTCGTCGAGCGGTCTGGGAACGATGGGCTTCGGCCTGCCGGCGGCGATGGGGGCCAAGGTGGCCCACCCGGAAGCGCTCGTGGTCGACATCGATGGCGACGGGAGCATCCTCATGAACATCCAGGAGATGGCCACCTGCACCTGCGAAGATATCCCCGTCAAGGTGCTCCTCCTCAACAATCAGCACCTCGGCATGGTCGTGCAGTGGGAAGATCGGTTCTTCAAGGGGAACCGGGCCCACACCTACCTCGGGCCGATCAACAATCCCGAGGCGGCCGGGAAGGGAGATGGCATCTCACCACAAAACCGCTATCCCGATTTCGTGATGATCGCCCGTGGCTTCGGCTGGCAGGCCGAGACGGTGTCGGAGAAGCAGGATCTTGCGGGGGCGCTGCTGCGGCTCATCGACGCCCCCGGCCCGGCGATCCTCGATGTCCAGGTTCCCTACCAGGAACAGGTGCTCCCCATGATCCCGTCGGGGATGACCGTCCGCGATCTGATCAAGCGCTAAAGCGACGGCTGATCGAGCGCTTCCCGGGCGACCGGGGCGCTTCGGCCCCGGTGCGGTGGAAGGATGTTCCCCTCGCCGTGGCGTAGCCTTGCCGACACCGGGATGCTAGGATTAGGGTCGGTTAAGTGCTGGGGTGATCCGTCAGCGACGGCGAGGGGAATCGTCGGGGTTGCCGCTGTGTGGGCCTGTGCCTGCCCGGCGGGGACCGTTATGCTTTCCCCACCGTTTGCCGTCGGATCGGGCTTTTTTCCAGCAGATTCCCTGCTTCTCACAGCGGGTCAGTTGTTTCCATTTGTCATTTCATCCATTCGTTTCCAGGAGTCAACCCATGCACGCCATCCCCAACGGCAGCCGGAGGGCGTTCACGCTCGTCGAACTGCTCGTTGTCATCGCCATCATCGGCACCCTTGTCGGCCTCTTGCTGCCGGCGGTTCAGGCCGCACGTGAATCGGCCCGGCGGTCACAGTGCTCCAACAACATGAAGCAGCAGGGACTTGCGTTCCAAAACCATCATGACTCCATGCAGGCCTTTCCTAACGCCGGTGCCGGCACCTCCTGGTGGGCCCAGCC
>SIAG01000148.1 GCA_009691925.1 Planctomycetaceae bacterium | reverse complement strand
AGACGAGGAGCCGCGGCCAACAAAAAGGCTCACTGCTGCTGACGATCGGCGCCGGTCTCGAGGACCGCCATAAAGGCCTTTTGGGGGATGTCGACCGAGCCGATGCTCTTCATCCGCTTCTTCCCTTCCTTCTGCTTCGCCCACAGCTTCTTCTTGCGGGAGATGTCGCCGCCGTAGCACTTCGCCGTGACGTTCTTCCGCATCGCGGAGATCGTTTCGCGGGCGATGACCTTCGTGCCAATGGCGGCCTGGATGGCGATCTCGAACATGTGGCGGTCGATCTCGCCGCGGAGCTTCTTCACGATCGACCGGCCGCGGCGGTCGGAATCGCGCCGATCGCAGATGATCGAGAGGGCGTCGACCTGCTTGCCGCCGACGAGGATGTCGAGGCGGACCAGATCGGCCGGGAAGTAGCCGACCAGCTCGTAGTCCATCGTGCCGTAGCCGCGCGTCACGCTCTTGAGCCTGTCGTGAAGATCGTAGATCACCTCCGCGAGCGGCAGATCGAACGTCAGCATCGCCCGGGTCGGCGAGAGGTATTCGGTCTTGAGGTAGATGCCGCGGCGGTCGGTGCACACCTGCATGATCGGGCCGATGTGCTCGACCGGCGTGAGGAAGTTCGTCCGCACGATCGGCTGGCGGAATTCGTCGATCTGCCCCGTCTCGGGGACATCCTGCGGGTTGGTGATCTCGATCGTCGTGCCGTCGGATTTGAGAATCTGGTAGGTGACGTTCGGCGCCGTCTGGACGAGGTCGAGATCGTCTTCCTTCTCGAGCCGCTGCTGGATGATCTCCATGTGGAGGAGGCCGAGAAAGCCGCAGCGGAAGCCGAAACCGAGCGCTTCGCTCGATTCGGGCGCGAACTCGAACGAGGGATCGTTGATCGACAGCTTCTCGAGGGCGTCGCGCAGTTCTTCGAAGTTTTCCCCCTCGGAAGGATAGAGGCCGCAATAGACCATCCGCTGCGGCGGCTTGTAGCCCGGCATCGCCTTGGCGCCATCCTCGCCCGGGATCGTCACCGTGTCGCCGATGTGGACCTGCTTGACATCCTTGATGTTGCAGACGAGATAGCCCACCTGACCGGCGGCGAGCTCCTCGCAGGCGCGGCGCTGCGGCACGAACTGGCCGATTTCGAGGACTTCGTGGGTCGAGGCGGTCTCGAGGAAGCGGATCTTCTGCCCCTTCTTGATCGTGCCGTCGACGATCCGCACGTAGGTGATGGCGCCACGGTAGCTGTCGTAGTGGCTGTCGAAGATCATCGCGCGGAGGACCGCGTTTTGATCCCCAGCCGGCGGAGGGACCCGCTCGACAATCGCCCCGAGCAGCTCATCGATGCCGATGCCCGCCTTGGCACTCGCCTTGATGACCTCGGTCGGGTCGATCGCTAGGCTCTGCTCCATCTCGGCGAGAACGTCATCGACGCGGGCGTGGACGAGATCGACCTTATTGATCACCGGCACGATCGCGAGATTTTGGTTGGTCGCGGCGTAGGCATTGGCCACCGTCTGCGCTTCCACCCCCTGGAAGGCATCGACCAGGAGCACGGCCCCTTCGCAGCAGGCCAGGCTCCGCGAGACCTCGTAGTGGAAGTCGACGTGGCCGGGGGTGTCGATGAGGTTGAGCTCGTAGAGCTCCCCCTGGTAGCGGTATTCCATGCGAACGGCACGGGCCTTGATCGTGATCCCCCGCTGCCGTTCGAGCTCCATGTCGTCGAGCATTTGCTCCTTGAGCTGCCGCTTCTCGACCGTCCCGGTCCATTCGAGGAGCCGATCGGCGAGCGTGCTCTTGCCGTGGTCGATGTGGGCGATGATCGAGAAGTTGCGGATGTGCTTGCAGTCGATGGGCATGGGGAAATTGTAGCCGGGGGGATCGTCAGGCGTCGGAGGGATGGAGGCGGAGGTGCTCGGCGCGGGCCATGCCGGCGGCGCCGACATAGCCGGCGTCACCGCCGAGGGTGGCAAAACGGATTGGCGTCCGCTCGGCAAGGAGGGGGAAGGCCCGCTCCCGGACCTCGGCGCGGATCCGCTCCAGGAAGGCGTGACCGACCGAATCGACCTCGCCACCGAAGGTCATGGCGCCACCGAGGAGAACGATCGCTGGGTCGAGGGTGTGGAGGATGGTCGTGATGCCGATGCCGAGCCAGCGGGCCACCGTGTCGATCAGCTCGAGCGACGCGGCATCACCGTTCTTGGCCATGGCCCACACGAGCACCGGCGTCAGCTCCGCTTTCCCCGCCACGGCCTCCGCCAAGCCGGGCGCCGTGCCGGCCGCGATCCGCTCCCTGGCCATCGCCACGAGCGACTTGGCGCTCGCGTAGGCCTCGAGGTGGCCCCGCTTGCCGCAGGGGCACATCCGGGCCGTTGGCGCCGGATCGACGAGGATGTGGCCGCACTCGGAGGCATGGCTGTTGGCGCCGTCAATCGTCGTCTCGCCGATCACGATCGAGCCGCCGACACCGGTGCCGAGCGTGAGGAGCACCAGGCTTTCGAGTTGCTTGGCAGCGCCAATCCAATGCTCGCCGAATCCGGCGGCGGTGGCGTCGTTGGAAAACGTCACCGGCAGCCCACTGTGGTGCGAGACCCGGTCGCGGATGTTGAAGCCGTCGAAGCCGGGGAGGTTGCCGGCACGGATGATGAAGCCGGCCTTCAGATCCTGCGGGCCGGGGGTGCCGAGACCGGCCCGCGGAATGTTGGAGAAGGCCACGCCGGCAAGCTCCGCGACCATGCGCACGCCCTCTCCCATCCGCCGGCAGACATCCTCCGGCCCCCGCTCAACGAGCGTCTTCTCGGTGTGGAAGGCGACGGTGCGGCCATTGTCGTCGACGAGGCCGACTTTGAGGTTCGTTCCGCCCAAGTCGACGCCGGCCCAAAACGGGGCGCGGGCCTGAGCAAGCGGGAGCCAGTTGGATCGGTCTTTCATGGTCGGATCGGAAACGGGGGAGGGGAGTGGATGGAAGGGAGAGCGGCAAAGACGACCACCGACGCCGCACGGATGGGGACGGGGCGCGGCGTCAGTTGGCCGCCGGGGCGGCTGGGACTTCCTCCGCCGGGGGGGGCGTCGTATCCCCGGCATCGACCACAGGAGGACCGGCCTTGGTCGCTTTTTCTGCAACCCCGAGGGCTGCCGTCGCGGAGGGAAGCACCTCGATCCGCTCCACTTCGACGATGTCGGTCTCGGGACCAAGGCTCGGCGACGAGCATCCGGCGCTGGCCCAGCAGGCCAGCCCGAGGAGCGAAACGAGCCCGATCCGCGCTGGGGCGGGACGGCGTCGGAAGGGCGCGGGGCAGGGACACTCCATGGGCCGATTCCTCGGGAAAGGGGGGAAACGCAGCCGATTCTACCACCCGCCGCCTGAAGCCCTGCCGGCACTTTTTCCCCCGGCCGGGCCCCCTCGTTTCTGGGCCGCCATGGCCTTCCAGGCGTCAGCTTTCCAGCAGTGCGGCGGTAGCCAGCCATTCGAGCTCGCCCGGATGGCCGATGCCGTCGTCGAGCCGGATCGATGCCACGGCCCCCTTTGGCATCCGGATCGCGGCACTGCCGTCGCCGATGGTGAGCGCGGCGAGTCGACCGACACAGGGGGCATGCCCGACCCAGGCCACGCGTGCGGCATCCTGGCTGATCGTCCATTCGACGAGCGATTGCCAGTCCGAACCCGGCGCGAGGGCATCGACGATCGCGATCGGCGTTCCATCGCCGAGCTCGGCCGCGAGGGTCTCGGCGGTCTCCCGGCAGCGGATGAGTGGGCTGGTGGCGATCAGGTCGAATCCCAGCCCCACCTTCTTCAGACGGCGGACAAACTTCTCAAACCGCTTCCGCCCCGGCTTCGTCAGGCGGCGGTGGAAGTCGTCGACCCCCGGCCCCGGATCCTCGGCCCAGGCGTGACGGATGATCGTGAGGTGGGTCGTCAGGGCGGGCATAGCGGACGGCTCGGAGGGCCGGAGGATGTCGGAGGGCTCGGACCATTTTGGGGCCGGGGGCGGGAATCCTCAACCGGGCGTCGAGGGGAGGCGGCACGAAAGCTCGATTATCGAGGGCCGGGCCGAACCAGTCCAGCCGCCGTGTGGGGGCCTTCACGCCCGCCGCCAGAATGCATCTGGTGGGATGCCGCAGCGGTCGAGAGCGGCCGCCGCATCCCCCCGCCACCGGCGGGCGTCGAGGGGGTAGCCCGCCGTCGGCCGCAACCCCGGCGCGAGGGTGCCCCAGTGGACGTTGAAAGCGGCCATTGCCAGCTCGCGGACGTACTTCGCCGTCATGCTCGCCAGCGCCACCGGCACCCGGGCCTCGCCGCCGACGGTGAACTCGATCCGGAGGCTCGCTGCGTCGATCGCGTAGGTGCTGGAGGTGGGGGTCTCGACGATCGTGCGGACCAGCGGCGCGGCGAAATGCCGACCGACAAGGGCCGCGTACGTCTTCCGCCCTCCGTGCCGGTCGCACCACACCACGGCTGGCTCCCCGGGAGCGGTGGCACGTAGTTCGGCGGCGAGGCTGAGCGTCGTTCGGGAGAGGATGTCCGACTTGTTCAGACCGGCGTCGAGGAGGGCATTGAACGCCCCGGGATGGAGGACGCGGCAAGCGACCGCAACGAGCTGCACGTTAAGCCTGGGGAGCGTGGTGGCGACCGTCTCCGCGAGGAGCGCGAGGGCCCGGGGGGGAACGGCGACAGGGAGCGCGGTCCTCTCGAACAACGTCCATTCCGCCGGCGCGGTGATCAAGGGGAGATCGATGCCGAGCGCGGCGGCGAGCGCGGCGCCGTCGGAGGGGATCCCGTGGCTCGCTCGCTGCGCGGTGGCTCCCTCCGCGGTCGCAGCGAGGGCGGCGAGGACGCCGCGCTCGATCGCGATGAGTCCGCCCCCCGGCTTGTAGAGCTGCTTCGAGTCGGCCCAGGGGGGCTGCCCGAGTCGCGCCGCCGCCCCAATCTCGGCCCCCGCGCGCGCGAGGCGATCGGCGCCGTCGTCGCCCCCCTCCACTCCCCGCCAAGCGGAGGCGGCAACGACGAGGGGGCCGAGGTTCGGGCCGTAGCCCGCCTCGTCGGTGCCGATGAGGAGCGTCATGACGGTGGGGAAAGCCTCGAAGGTCCACCGCCGGCGGGGAATTGCCGGCAGTATTCGTAGACCGCCACGGCGGTCGACGTGGCGGCGTTGAGGCTGTGGGGGAGGCCGGCCATCGGGATCTCGGCGACCCGGTCGAGCCGCTCCAAAATCTCTTCCTCCAGCCCGAGACGTTCATTGCCGATCACGAGGACCGTCCGCGACAGAAACGGGAAGGTGAAGAGGGGCTCCGAGCCGGTCGTCTGCTCGAGCCCGACCAGCTGCCAGCCCTCGCGCTTGAGCCGGTCGAGAACGGGGCCGAGGCTGCGGTGGACCTCGAGAACGACCGAATCGGCCCCGTCGCGGGCGATCTTATCGTCGAGGCGGACGGCACCGCAGGCAATCACCCTGCTGATGCCGAAGCAGCCGCAGGTTCGTACGATGTGGGAGAGATTGACGTGGCTGCGCATCGGGGCGCAGGCCACGATCAGCTCCCGCGGCACGGCGAAGGTGTCGGGGGGCTTGTGGCGGAGATGAACGAACCGGGAGGTGGCCATGGTGGAACGGCGTGCGGTGTCGAGGGTGGGAGCGTGGGGAGGATTGTCGCGTCGTGCGGCCTGGCTGGGAACCGTCATCGTCGTCGCGGGGGTGTTGGCGGCCCCGGCCCTGGCCCAGCCGCCGGTCCAGACAACCGGCAAGGCAACCGTCCGGCTCGTCGACCAGGCCGGGCTCGATGCCGAGATCTTCAGGCACGCCGGGAAGGTGGTGGTCGTCGATTGCTGGAGCACCTCCTGCCCGCCGTGCGTGAAGGAGTTTCCTCGGCTTGTCGCCCTCCAGAAAACCCACGGCGAGAGGATCGCCTGCATTTCGTTCTCCCTCGACTACGAGGGGATCGACGCCCCCGAGGAGCTGCTTCCGCCAGTGCAGGCGTTTCTCGACAAGGTCGGCGCCGGAGGAATCGTCAATCTGCTCTGCACGGAGGAGTCCGATGCCGTTTACCGGAAGCTCGATCTCGTGAGTGTCCCGGCGGTGTATGTCTACGGCCCCGACGGAAAGCTCGTGCAACGGTTCGACGAAGACGACGCCGCCAAGCGGCTCAAGCGTCCCTTCACCTACGACGACGTCGAGGGGGTGGTTGGCCGGCTGGTGGGGAAGTGAGCTTGGATGGGGGGCGATGGGGGGCTTCTTCCAGATCGCTTGCCCCGGGGCCCCCGGACAAAATAGCCTACCGACACCCTTCCTTCCGTTCGGAGCCCGTCGCATGTCTGTCGACAAGAATCGATCCGCTCTCCCTCCGGCCGGCGATTCCCCGACTATCCCCGCCGCCGCCCGGCTGCGGACCCGCGATGTCGTGGTCGGTCCACTCGCCTTCGGCCGGGAGACGATCGAATCGATCGTCGTCGCCTTCACCCTCGCCCTTCTTTTCCGGGCCTTCGAGGCGGAGGCGTTCGTCATCCCCACCGGGTCGATGGCGCCGGCCCTGATGGGGCGCCACAAGGATCTCGTCTGCTCTGCCTGTGGCCGCGACTACCGGGTCGGCTGCAGCGCGGAGGAGGATGACCAGTCGCAGAGTTTCCGCGGGCAGCTCGCGCAGCTCGAAGGGGATCTCGTCCGGGCGCGCGGCGTGATGGCCGATCAGGGCGCCCCCGCCGGCGAGCGCGAACAGGCCCGTCGCCGGGTCGAGTCGCTCGAGTCTCCGCACGGCCAGCTCGAGCAGGTCCGCATGCGTTTGGCCAGCAAGCTGATCGGCTCATCCCGCTGCCCGAACTGCGGCCATGTCATGGATCTCCTCACCGACTCGCACAAGGAATACGATCCCCGCTACCCGTCGTTCAACGGCGACCGGATCCTCGTCAACAAGTTCGCCTACGATTACGTCGCGCCGAAGCGCTTCGATGTCGTCGTCTTCCGTTATCCGGAGGATGCCAAGACGAACTACATCAAGCGCCTCATCGGGCTGCCGGGGGAGACGGTCTCGATCGCCGGCGGGGACATCTGGACCAGCCGCGATGCCGCCGAGCCGACGATCGCCCGCAAGCCGACGGCGAAGCTCCGGGCCATGCTCCAGTGCGTCCACGATTCGCGTCATGAATCGGCCGAGCTGGCACAGGCCGGCTGGCCTTCGCGCTGGGCCGACTGGGCCGCCCCGGGTACCGCGCCAGGGTGGTCGAGCGCTGACGGGGGCCGTTCCTGGGCCGTCCGCGCGGCGGGGTCCGCAGCGGCCACGCTCCGCTACCGCCACTTCATGCCGACGTCCGACGACTGGGAGGAGCTCGGGGCGGGCGGCCGGGTCGACGGTGAGCTGTCGCCGCTGCTCATCGACGACTTCCAGCCCTACAACGCGATGGCCACGCGCTCCCACTGGGTCGGTGACCTAGCGGTGGAGGCGCGCCTCGAGAACCAGGGCGACGCTGGCACCGTCACCCTCGATCTCGTCGAGGCGGGGCGCCGCCACGAGGCCCGGATCGACCTCTCGACCGGCGCCGTCGAGCTCGCCAGCCCGGGCTTGGGGGGACCGTTACCGAAGGCTGCGACGAAGCTCCGCGGCCGGGGCACTTGGACGGTGCTGTTTGCCAACGTCGATGATGAATTGTCGTTGTTCGTCGACGGCCGCCGGATCGTGTTCGACCAGCCAACGACATGGGCCGCACCGATCGGCTCCGCCGAGGCTGCCAAGCCGGTCAGGGACGAGCCCCGCCCCGGGGTCGACACCGCCACCGACCTCGCGCCGGCCGGGGTGACGGCCAGCGGTGCCACGATCGGGCTGTCGGGGGTGCGCGTTCTCCGCGACATCTTTTACATCGGGGCCGACGGCATCAGCGCCGTCGGGGGGATGATCGAGAAGCCGCGGCTCGACTTTCCGCTCGAGGCCGATCAGTTTTTCGTCCTCGGCGACAATTCGGCCGCGAGCAAGGACAGCCGGCTGTGGCTCGAGGGGCATCACGTCGACCGCAACCTGATTGTCGGCAAGGCGCTGACGATCTTCTGGCCGCACGCCTGGTATCCGAGCTGGGCAGTGCCGGTACGCTTCCGGGTGCGGGGAAACCCGATCGAGTTGCGATTGCCCTCCTGGCCGAACTTCGGGAGGATGGGGCCGGTGCGATAGCCGTCCTTTGGAAAAACTCATCCCTGCCGAGGGGGGATCCCGATGCCACTGCTGCAGGTCGAAGGCCTGGTAAAGAATTACGGCCGGCGTCGGGTGGTCGACGGAGTCGATTTCCATGTCGAGCAGGGGGAGATCGTTGGCCTTCTCGGCCCCAACGGCGCCGGCAAGACGACGAGCTTCCGGATGACCTGCGGGATGGTGATCCCCGACGCAGGGCGCGTGCTCCTCGACGATGAGGAGATCACCGATTGGCCGATGTTCAAGCGGGCCCGCGACGGCGGCATGGGCTATCTCGCCCAGGAGCAGAGCGTCTTCCGCAAGCTCTCCACCGAGCAAAACCTCCTGGCGATCATGGAGCTTGTGGGGATGGGCCGGAAGGAGCGCCGCGAGCGCTGCGAGCAATTGCTCGAGCAGTTCTCGATCCAGCACATTCGCAAGTCGCGCGCCGGGTCGCTTTCTGGGGGCGAGAAGCGACGCCTCGAGATTGCCCGTTGCCTCGTCACCAAGCCGCGGATCATTCTCCTCGACGAGCCGTTCACCGGCATCGATCCGGTCACGATCCACTCGATCCAGAAGATCATCGTCAAGCTCCGTGACGACGGGATCTCGATCCTCATCACCGACCACCGCGAGCGCGAGACGCTCGCCATAACCGACCGCAGCTACGTCATCCGCGCCGGTAAGGTCCTCTGCCACGGCACCGCCGACGAGGTGCTCAACAACCCCGACGCGAAGAAGTACTACTTCGGCGAGTCGACGGTCACATCGGCCCCGCCGATCGGGCCCTCGGGTCAGAGCCTGTTGCCCGTGGCCCAATCGTCCCCCGGCGATAGGGCAGCGTGAGGCTGGCACCTTTTTCTACCCCCATGAGCACCATGAGCACCATGAGCATCATGGGACATGATGGATGCGGCTGGTAGCATCGTCGGCGGGGGCGCTGCTCGAGGCGGCCCGCGTCGCCGCCGTCTGTCGCAGCGGCGCCGCGATGGCCGCCAGCGCCAGGCCGAACGCGAGCCGTGCCGATGATTCAGGTGTCGTGACCTCCCCAAACGGTTTTCCGCAAGGGGGCGTGAGGATACCGTTGCCCATGGCCCGAAGTAAGCAAGGTGCCTATCGTGTATTATTAATTCCGGTCGACCCTGGGTTCGGGCCCTGAAAGCGTCGGATGAGCGGGACATGTTCGTGTCGTCGGGAGAGCTGTTGTCGCGGGTGTGATTTCATTCCCGCGTCCACCGATCACACACCTTCCCGA
>SIAG01000147.1 GCA_009691925.1 Planctomycetaceae bacterium | reverse complement strand
CCCCACTCGGTCACAATCACGAGACAATCGGCCCCGTCGAGCGCTTCCATCGGGCGCTCCGCGTAAGTCAGGCGGTCGCCGTAGAGGGCCCGGACGTTCTCCATCGCCTCGGGATCATGGACGGCGACCGTCGCTCCGCCGGCGAGGAGGTGGTCGATGAGATCGAGCGCCGGGGCGTCGCGGATGTCGTCGGTGCGGGGCTTGAAGGCCAGCCCCCACAACGCCACCCGGCGGCCGGAGAGCTTCCCGGCGAAGTGGGCGTCGAGTTTGGCACCGAGCACCAGCTTCTGGGCGACGTTCGTGTCATGGACGGCGGAGAGGACGCGCGAAGAGAGCCCTCGGGCCCGGGCCATCGCCGCCAGCGCCTGGACATCCTTGGGGAAACAACTCCCGCCGTACCCGGCTCCCGGAAAGAGGAAGGCGAAACCGATCCGGTTGTCATGACCGATCCCGCGGCGGACGTCGTCGATGTCGGCATCGATCCGCTCGCAGAGATTCGCCACCTCGTTGATGAAGCTGATCTTCGTCGACAACAGCGCGTTGGCAACATATTTCGTCATCTCCGCGCTCTCTGGCGACATCACCAGGAACGGATGCTCCGTGCGGAGATAGGGGGCGTAGAGATTCCGCAGCAGTTCGCCGTCGGCGGGAGTGCGGACCCCGACGACAACCCGGTCGGGCCGCTGGAAGTCGTCGATCGCGGCCCCTTCCTTGAGAAACTCCGGATTGCTCGCCACGCGGCAGACCCGGCCGGTGGCGGCCCGCAAGCGCGCCTCGATCCCGGCGCAGGTCCCAACCGGGACGGTGCTCTTGGTGACGACCAGCACCGCCGGGTCGAGATGCGGAGCGATCGATTCGGTGACTTTCCAAAGGGCCGTGAGATCGGCCGAGCCGTCAGCCGCGGGAGGGGTGCCGACGGCGAGGAAGACGATCTCCGCCCGACTGATCGCCGCCGCGGCGTCGGTGGTGAACCGGAGACGGCCGGCGTGGACGTTGCGTGAGACGAGCTCCTCAAGGCCCGGCTCGTAGATCGGGATGTCGCCACGATTGAGCCTGGCGATCTTGTCGGCGTTGATGTCGAGGCAGGTGACGACGTTGCCGCTGTCGGCGAAACAGGTTCCAGAAACGAGCCCGACGTAGCCCGTTCCCACCACCGCGATCCGCATGACGACCTCTCGAGTGAGTCCGGTTGATTGATCCAGCCACCGTCGACACGCCCTGGCCGGCAGACGCCGGGCCCGCGGCAACGATCGAGCCTTCCGTCACGCCCGCGCTAGGTCGCCGGCGCGTCTGGCTTGGTCGCGGTGGGGCCGCCGCCCGCCACCGGCACGTCACCGCCCGCCACCGGCACGTCACCGCCATCGACCGGCCCATCCCCCTCGACGGGATCGCCATCCTCCTGCTCGCTCGGCGGCACCGGCACGACGGCCGCCAGGGTGTCGCCATCATCCAGACGCATGATCCTCACCCCTTGGGTGTTGCGACCGATGGACTTGATCTCGGCGACATTCACCCGCTGGATCTTGCCGTGCGAGGTCATCATCAGGACCTGATCGCCATCCTTGACGGCCACCACAGAGACGACCTCGCCGTTGCGCTGCGTCGCCTTGATGTCGCGCACCCCCTTGCCGCCACGGTGCTGGGTGCGGTAGCGCATGCCACTCGACCCGCCCTCGCCGGCATCGTCGCCGCCGCTCTCTTCGCCCTCGGGAACAGCTTCGGTGACGGCTTCGTCGCCATCGCCATCGGGCCCCGGGCCGGTGAGCTCCGTGCCCGGCCCGAACGGCGTCCGCTTGCCGTGGCCGTGGGTGCAGACCGTCAGCAGCGTCGCCTCCGGGTCGGCGACCACCATCCCCACGAGCCGATCGCCCGACGACAGCTTGATCCCGCGCACGCCGCTGGTGTCGCGCCCCATCGGGCGCGCGTCGGATTCGGGGAAGCGGATCGCCATCCCCTTCGCGGTGGAGAGGACGAGCTCGTCCCCCGGCCGCGTGATCACGGCGTCGACGAGCTCGTCTCCGTCGCGGAGCTTGACGGCGATCAGCCCCTTCGTGCGCCGCCGCTTGTATTCCTCGAGCGGGGTCTTCTTCACGACCCCGCTGCGAGTGGCGAGCATGAGGAACTGCCCCGAATCCTCGAAGCCCGACACCGCGCGGCAGTCGGCCACCTTCTCCCCCTTTTCAAACTCGAGGAGGTTGACCAGGGCCCGCCCCTTGGCGTCGCGGGCGAGCTCGGGCAATTCGAAGACGCGGAGCGTGAACACCTTCCCGTGCGTCGTGAACACAAGGAGGAAGTCGTGGGTGCTGGCCACGAAGAGGTGCTCGATCGGATCCTCTTCGTCGCTCCGGGCACCGGTCAGCCCCTTCCCCCCGCGGCGCTGGGCCCGGTAGGTGTCGGCGGCAGTGCGCTTCACGTACCCGGCCCGGCTGATCGTCACAACCATCGTCGCTTCGGTGATCAGCTCGGCCATGTCGCGGATATCACCCGCCTCGCCGCTGATCTCGGTGCGCCGATCGTCGCCATGTCTTTCGGCGAGCTCGACGAGCTCCGACCGGATCACGCCGCGGATGTTCGTCTCGCTGGCGAGGAGCCGGCGGAAGTCGCCAATCTTGCCGAGCAGTTCGCTGTGTTCGCCGGAGAGTTTCTCCTGTTCGAGATTGACCAATTGCCCGAGGGTGAGCCGGAGAATGGCGTCGGCTTGGACGGTGGAGAGGCCATAGGCCTCCGACACCCCACGCTCCTCTTGGAGCACCGCGAAGCCCTCCGGACCGAGGGCGCGCTCGAGGAGCGCCGCCGGAGCCTCGATCTTGGTCAGCCGTTCCTTCGCCTCGGCCTGGGAGCGGGAGCTGCGGATGATCCGGATCACCTCGTCGAGGTTCGCCAGCGCCACCAGCAAACCCTCGAGGGTGTGCTTGCGGCTGCGGGCCTTTTGGAGGAGGTGCTGGGAGCGCCGGCGGAGGACCGACGTGCGGTGACGCAGAAACTCCTCGAGAATGTTCTTGAGCGTGAGGATCCGCGGCTTGCCGTCGACGAGTGCCAGCAAGATGAGCGAGAAGGTCGTCTGGAGCGGGGAGAACTGGTAGAGCTGATTCAGCACGACCTCGGGGTCGGCGTCGCGCTTCAACTCCAGCACGAGCCGGACCGGTTCCTTCAGATCGCTCTCGTTGCGGATCGCTGAGATCCCCCGGATCCGATCCTCATTGACAAGCTCGGCGATCTTCTCCTCGATTGCGTCCCGGCTCTGCTGATAGGGGACTTCCGTGACGACGATCCGGTTGCGGTTCTTGGCGAACTCCTCGACCGTGGCCCGGGCCCGGAGGGTGATCGTGCTCCGGCCGGTGGAGTAGCCGCGGGCCAGCGCTTCGCGCCCCATCACGATCCCGCCGGTGGGGAAATCGGGGCCCGGCACGATCTGGAGCAGTTGACCGAGGGTGATGCCGGGGTCGTCGATGAGCGCGACCAGTGCCCGGCAGACCTCGCCGAGGTTGTGAGGGGGGATGCTCGTCGCCATGCCGACGGCGATGCCGCCGGCGCCGTTGACGAGGAGATTGGGGAACCGCCCCGGCAGGACGACCGGCTCGGTGTTCCGCTCGTCGTAGGTGGGGATGTAGTCAACGGTATCGAGGTCAAGATCGGCGAGCATCATCGCCGCGATCGGCGACAGCCGGGCCTCGGTGTACCGCATGGCGGCCGCAGGGAGGCCAGCGATCGAGCCGAAATTGCCCTGTTTGTCGATGAGCACGTGCCGCATGTTCCATTCCTGGGCCATGCGCACGAGGGTGGGATAGATGACGCTCTCGCCGTGCGGGTGGTAGTTGCCGCTGGTGTCGCCGGAGATCTTGGCGCACTTCACCCGGGAGGCGCCGGGAGTGAGATTGAGGTCGTTCATCGCCACGAGGATGCGGCGCTGCGATGGCTTGAGCCCGTCACGGACATCGGGCAGCGCCCGGGCCACGATGACGCTCATCGCGTAGGTCAGGTAGCTGTCCTTCAGTTCCTGCTCGATCGGCAGCTCGATCAGCCGCCCACCGGCACTGTCGCGGAGCACACCCGGCTCGTCAGCACTGCCGGCCGGCCCACCGGCCCCGCTCGGAGGCCCCCCGGCCCCCGGTTCCTGGTCGTCCGATTGCTCGTCTGCCAACGGCCACTCTCCCAGCTTCCGCGTCGGCGGGAAACCGCCGCAAAAGCTTGAAGATACCCATCTTGCAGGCGGGGTCAACCGGCCCCGGAACGCCGCCAAACCAGCCTCCAAACCGGGCCTGCGGCGGGGGCCGGATGGCTTGACCTGCCCGGTGGCTCCCCCTACTGTCCCCGCCCCGCGCGACCACCCGACCGCGCGGTCGCGTTCGTTCCCCCCCCCCCGGGAAGGTGCCCCGCCGTGATCCCGCCGCGTCTGCACGCCGTCGTCGTTACCGTTGCCGCGGCGCTGGTGCTCCTCACGAATCTGGGGGGGCCGGCGCTGTGGGACGAGGACGAACCAAAGAACGCCGCCTGCTCGCTGGCCATGCTGGAGCGGGGGGATTGGGTCGTTCCGACTTTCAATGGCCGCCTCCGGGTTGAGAAGCCGGCCCTCGTCAACTGGGTCCATCTGGCCGGCTTCGCCGTTGCCGGCCGCAACGAAACCGGCGCCCGCCTCGGTTCGGCCATCCTCACAACCCTCACCTGCCTGCTCGTGTGGCGGATCGGCAGGATCGGCTTTGGAGCCCACGCCGGACTGCTCGCCGGGTTGGCCATGGCCACCTGCGTCTGGACGGCCGTGGGGGGGCGGTCCGCCACCCCCGACGCCCCCCTTGTCTTCTTCACGACGCTCGGCCTGTGGTGCTTCGTGATGGGACACCGGCGGGCGGGAGGCGAACTCGGGCCGGGCTGGAGATCGTGGCGGAGTGCCTGCGCCTGCGGCGCTGCCCTCGGGTGTGCGGTGCTCGCCAAAGGGCCGCTGGGCCTGGTTATGCCGCTCGTCGCCTTCCTCGCCTTCACGCTCTGGCAGGCCTGGGATGACCGGGCTTCCCCTATTCCCCGGATCCCCCGACTGTGGCGGGCCGTCGTGGCCCTCCGCCTCCCGTTGATCGCGGGAACGGCGGCGGCCGTCGCCCTCCCCTGGTACGCCGCGGTCACGATCCGCACCGGCGGCGCTTGGCTGGAGGGCTTCCTGTTCGTCCACAACGTCGGTCGATTCCAGGCTCCGATGGAGGGGCACGACGGATCGGCGTTTGTTTACTACCCCGCCGTCCTCGCCATCGGCTTCTTTCCGTGGTCGATCGTGCTCGCCGCGGCGCTGGTGCACGCGGCCGTGATCGTCGGCCCCACAGCCGGGCCCGTCGGCGAACCGGCTGCAGCGCGGCGGGATGCGATCCGACCGATGATTTGCTGGCTGGCGACCTGGGTGATCGCCTTCTCGTCGGCGGGCACGAAACTCCCCGGCTACATCTGGCCCGCCTATCCGGCGCTGGCGGTGATCACCGGCGACCTTCTCGCCTCGTGGGCAGCCGGCGAAGCGATCTGCACCCGGTGGTGCCGCGTTCCAGGCGCGGCGATCGACGGGGTGATGCGGTTGGCGTGGTCCATTCTGTTCCTCGCCGGGATCGGGATCGGGATCGGCTTGGCACTCGCCTCCGCGCTGGGGATCCCCGCGTTGCAGCTGCTTTCACCGATCGGCCTGATCCCAGCGGCCGGGGCCGTAGCGGCCTGGACCCTCCAATCCAGGGGACGACGCCAGGATGCCCTCGGGGCGCTCGCGATCAGCGCCTGCCTGGTGGTCACGCTGCTGGCAGCCGTCGGCAGCGATCTGGTTGGTGGGGCCCGTGCCGCCCAGCGCCTCGTAGACGGGCTTGCGGCACGTCCCGTGGCGGGGGCCTGGGCCGGATTCGGGAGCGTTCCGCCGAGCGTCGTTTTCTATGCCGCCGACACGATCCCACAACTGCACTCCACCGAGGCGGTCAGCGCCCATCTCGAGGGGCGGCCCGATGCCCACCTCCTCGTCGATGCCCGCTTCGAGATGAACCTTCCTTCCCCCCTGCCCACTGGCTACGGGGTCATTGCCAGAGAACATCCCCTGTTCGGCCCCGGCCTGCTCGTCATCGGCCCCCGCGCCGCGCCCCACGAACACGGCGATCCGATCGCCGCCCCACACGCCCAGAGTCCGGAGACCCCCCTGGCATGGCACGCCCCAGCCCCGACCCCATGAGCAGCCACATCACCGCCAGCGGCCCCTCTGGCAATGGCCCGATGCCCGTTGCCCCGACGACCGCCAAGGACGGCTCCACACTGCGGCACCCGCTGGTGGTGGTTGTCGTGGCCGCAGCGGTGACGCTGGCGGTCGGCTTCGCCCCGATGCCGTTTTGGGATGAGGACGAACCGCGCTTCGCGGCGATCGCGCGGACGATGCTCGAGACGGGCGACTGGGTCGTCCCGATGTACAACGACACGCTCGCCGTCGACAAACCGGTGCTCATGCACTGGTGCATGGCCGCCTGCTACCGGCTGTTTGGCGTCTCCGAGATCCCCGCCCGGATCCCCTCGGCCCTGGCGGCCCTCGCCACAGCGCTCGCCCTGCTCCGTGCTGGCACGGTCTGGTTCTCCCCCCGCACCGGCGTGGTGGCGGCGCTGGCCTGGATCGGGTGCCTCCTGGTCGGGATCGAGTCTCATGCTGCCACCCCGGATGCGATCCTCACCGCCCTGACGACCTGGATGACGGTCCTCGCCGCCGAGTCTCTCCTTGGCCCCAATTCCACCGGCTCCAACTCGACCGGTCCCCGGGGCGCGAGCCCGCCGCGGCTCCCCGCCGGCCGGGCCGCTCTGATCGGAGCCCTCGGCGGCCTCGCCGTTCTCTGCAAGGGGCCGGTCGGCATTGTCGGACCGCTGGCGGTGATCCTGCCGTGGGTCGCGGCGCTGGCCTGGCAGGCCGGGCGTGATCCGTCGGCGTCGGTCGGCCGGCAGATCCGCGCCGCGATCAGAGCCGGCCTGGGGGCGGTGGCGTTCATTCGTCCGCTGATCCTCATCCTCGCGATGCTCGCCGTCGCCGCTCCCTGGTATGTGACGGTCGGCCTGCGAACCAACGGAGCATGGCCGGCGGGATTTTTCCTGATTCACAACGTCGGCCGCTTCGCAGCCCCGATGGAGAATCACAGCGGCGGCATCTTCTTCCATCTCCTGGCGATGCTCGTCGGCTTCTATCCCTGGTCGTGCTTCCTCCCCTTCTCCATCGTCGTGGCAACCTGGCGGGCCACCCGCGCCGACACCCCAGCGCCCGAGCGGCGCGGGCTCGGCCTCGGCCTCCTCTGGCTCTCGGTGTGGGTCGGTGCGTTCTCCCTGGCCGCGACGAAACTGCCCAATTACGTCCTCCCCGCCTACCCCGCCGCCGCCCTCATCGTCGCCGCGACAGCCACGCGCCTGGTCGACCGCGGGTCGGTCGCCATGCCCCGGTGGCTTGCGGCAGGCCTCGGCTGGGTCGTGTTCGGGGGCATCGCCACGACGGCCACGATCCTCGTCGCCAGCCAACACGGCCTGGCGGGGGCGACATCAGCGGCGCTGGTCGGCCTCGTCCCGATCCTCGGTGCGGCGGCCTGCTGGTGGGGGGCGCGCAGCGGGCGATTCGATCCGTTGGCTGCCATGGTGGGCCTGTCGCTGGTCTACACCGGGCTGGCCGTCGGCCCCGCCGCGGCGCGGATCGCCAGCGCCAACGCGCTGCCCGGCCTCGTCGAACAGGCTCATCGTCATGCCGGGGGAACGGCCCGGTTGTCGACCTACGGGCAAAACACGCCAAACGTCGTCTATTACGCCCGCGGGCATGTCAACGAATGGCGTCCGGAGCAGGCCGACCGGGCCCTCGCCGATCTCGCCTCGGGCGGAGACCGCGTCCTCTTGGTCACGGAGGAAGGGCTGCGGACGATCGAGCCGAATCTGCCTTCTGGCACTGGAATCGTGGGGCGCGTTCGTCCGCTCTTCAAGGACGGCGACTTCCTCATTATCGGCAGGACAGCCTCCGCCCCAGCCCGCCAGGCCGCTACGGAGAGCCTCACACGATGACCACTCAAGCCTCTTCCCAACATGGCCCCGACATCCTCCCGCACCGCCCGGTGAACGGGCAGCGCCCCGCCTCCCGGGGACTGCTGTCGATTGTCATTCCCTGCCACAACGAGGAGGACGTGATCGAGTCGACCCATCAGCGGCTCGTCGCGGCGCTCCCGTCGACAGGGATGGATTTCGAGATCCTCTACATCGACGACGGCAGCCGCGACGGGACGCTCTCGCGCCTCGAGGCGATCGCGGCCGGCGATTCCCGCGCGACGGTCATTGAGCTGTCGCGAAACTTCGGCCAGCAGTCGGCGATGTCGGCCGGGCTCGCCCAGGCGCGCGGCGATGCGGTGGTGATCATCGACGCCGATCTCCAGGATCCCCCCGAAGTGATCCCCGAGATGGTGGAGTGCTGGCGGTCTGGGGCCGACGTCGCCTACGGCCGGCGGCGGTCGCGGGAGGGGGAAACCTGGTTCAAGCTCATCACCGCGAGCTGCTTCCACCGCTTCTTCGCTAGTCTCGTTCCCTATCCGATCCCGGTCGACACCGGCGACTTCAAGCTCCTCGACAGGGCCGTGGTCGACGCCGTCTGCGGACTGCCAGAGAAGCGGCGGTATCTGCGGTCACTCGTGGCCTGGACCGGCTTCCGGCAGGAGCCGGTCTGGTACGACCGCCACGCCCGCACTGCCGGAGAGACAAAATACTCGACGCGGAAGCTGCTCCAACTGGCGCTCGACGCGGTCATGCTCTCGTCCGATACGCCCCTGCGGGCCGCCTGGTGGGGGGCAGGGTTGCTCACGACGCTGGCTGTCGGGGGGGCCGTTCTGGCCTGTCTCATGCCCGCCGGGGACGGCACGCTCGTGGCCACGATCACTGCGCTGATTGCGCTGGTCGGGGCGATCCAGACTAGCGCCGTCGCCCTCGTCGGCGAATATGTCATCCGCACCTACCGCGAGGTCCAGGGGCGGCCGTCGTGGGTGGTGAAGAAGACGATCGGGCACGCCGAATTCGAAGCCGGTCATGCCGGTCATGCCGGTCATGCCGGTCATGAAGACCACCCCGGAGCCCGGGCCGCCTGACCGTTCCCCCGCGCCCCCGTCCCCGTCAGGCGGGGAGGGGACGGGGGGCGAGGATCGGACGGGAAGCGATCGGCGGTTCAGCGATCACTTCTTCAGTTCGGCCTCGATCGCCTTCACGAAGGCCTGGTCGTCGGGCTTGACCTGCGTGGCGAAGCGGCCGCTGATCGCGCCGTCTTTGCCGATGATGAACTTCTCGAAGTTCCACTTCACGTCGCCGTTCGGCTTGGCCTGGGTGGTGAGCGTCTTGTAGAGGGGCGACTGGCCGTCCCCCTCCACTTTGACCTTCGAGAACATGTC
>SIAG01000146.1 GCA_009691925.1 Planctomycetaceae bacterium | reverse complement strand
CGGCGGGTGAGGTCCCTGGCTCGTTCGCGGTCGGCGGGTGAGGACCGGGCTCGTTCGCGGTCGGCGGGTGAGGACCGGGCTCGTTCGCGGTCGGCGGGTGAGGACCGGGCTCGTTCGCGGTCGGCGGGTGGGGACCGGGCTCGTTCGCGGTCGGCGGGTGAGGACCCTGGCTGGCGACAGCGGCCGTCAACAGTCGCCAGTCGCGACTGGCCAGTGTGAACGCCAGGCACCCGTTCTCGGGAGCACCGCCGGTTTTCGCCGTGGATAAGCGCCACCGGCTCCCCCCGCGGCCAGTTCGGCCGGGGATGACTTTTTCCCCGGAGCGATAGACTGGAAAAGGGCTTTCCGGCGCGGCCCCGGATCAGGGGCCGGAAGAATACTTGGCCCCCGCCGTTACGGCCGCCGCTTGCCCGGGATCCCGCGAGGCCGACACGTGGCCAAGAGCCCCACCTCCGATACCCTGTCGCCGCTGGTGCGCTACGGACTGGCCTTGCTGTTTGTCGCCCTGACGACGGCGCTGCGCTGGTGGGTCGATCCGCTCGTCGGCCCGCGGCATGCGTTTCTCGGGGCCAATCTCACCGTCGTGCTCATCGCCTACCGGCTCGGTACCGGTCCGGCCGTGATGGCCCTGCTGGCGATCGGGATCGCGTTTTTCCGGCTGTTCATCATGCCCGATGTCGATCTCTCCACCCTCCCCCTCGGCCCGCTCGCCGTCGCCCTCTTCTCCCTCTCCACCGGCGGGATCTTCATCTGGCTGCTCGATCAGCTCCAGCGGTCGCGGCGCGATCTGGAGTCGCAGGCCGAGTCGGCGATCAGCGCCGAGGCCCGGCTCCGCAAGCGCGACACCTACCTCCGCGAGTTTCTCGATCACACCTCGGCCGTGGTCTATCTCAAGGATCTCGACGGCCGCTTGCTCCTCGCCAACAACCGCGGGGCAGCGCTCGGGGAACCGGTCGACGAAACCGGCGGAAGCAGCAGCGGGCTCTCCTCGCCGCCGGAGTCGCTCGAGACGCTCTCCGGGAGCGACTCGCGGGTCATCGCCACCGGACTATCGCAGACCTTCGAGGAGATAGCCGAGACCCCCGACGGCCGCCATGCCTACGTGACGGTGAAGTTTCCGATCCTCGACGACCAGCAGAAGATCATCGCCGTCGGCGGCGTCTCCACCGATGTCACCGAGCTTTACAACGCCCGGGCCGACCTCGAACGGAAGGAGCACGTGCTGCGGAATCTGATCGAAATCCAGGAGCAGGAGAAGCAGTTGCTGTGTGGCGAGTTCCACGACGGGCTCATCCAATATGCCGTCGGAGCGAAGATGATGCTCGAAAGCCTCCAGCGCGAGGTCCTCCCCGCGGCGTGCGGCGAGATGATCGACACCGTGATCGGCTGCCTAGCCCGCGGCATCGAGGACGGCCGCCGCGTGATCCGCGGCATCCGCCCCGCCGAGCTCGATGACCTCGGCCTCGACGCCGCCATCCAGACCCTCATCGGCGATCTCGAAGGAGCAGGCGTCGAGGTTGAAGCGAAGCTCGAGCCGCTGCCCGATGACGTCCCGCCGGCCTTCCAGGTGACCGTCTACCGGATCGTTCAGGAGGCGTTTTCCAATTTGCGCCGCCACAGCGGCAGCCCGCGGGCCAAGTTCGAATTGCGACGCGACGGGAGCATTGTGGCGCTCCGCCTCGAAGACTTCGGCAACGGAGGGGACGCGAAGCGCGACGATCGCCAGGGCTTCGGGATCACCGGCATGCAGGAACGGGCCCGGCTCGTGGGCGGAGAATGCCGGGTTGAGTTTCGCCCCGGGCGCGGCACGATTGTCACTGCCCGTCTCCCCCTGCCCGCCTCCGATGGCGATGGCGATGGGCAGGAGCCTCCCGCGAAACTGCGTCTCGGGCCGAGCGAAGAAGCGATCTCCGCCGTCTCGGAGGCGCCCCTGTGAGTGACCTTTCCCCGATGCCGATCCGCCTTGCCATCCATGTCGGCCCGAAAAAGACCGGGAGCACGAGCGTGCAGCGGGCGCTCACCAAGGAACGCGAAGCGCTCGCCGGGCTGGGCGTGTGGTATCCGCCGAGCCTTGCCGGCGCAGCCTGGCCCGAGCAGCATGCCGATGCCTGGCTGCTCCTCTGCGACGAGCGTCTGGCCGACTTCGATGCCTGGCTCGCCTCCTGTCGAGACGAGGCGGCGAAACGCGGCTGCGACACGCTCCTGCTCTCGAGTGAAAACTTCCATATGCCGCAGACCAGGCCGGCGCTCAAGCGCATCATGGACAACTGGCGGCGGCAGGCCGGCGGCGAGACTCGGCTGGTGTATGTGTGTCGGGAGCTTGTCGATCTCGCCTGCTCGCGGGCCCTCTCTCACCTCGCCGGCGAGACCGGTTTTTATTTTCTCCACCGCTACGACCTCCGCCGCTGGGCGAGCCACTTCGCCATCGAGCAGATCCGCCATGAACGGTGGTTTCGCCGGCAGCAGGCCCGCTTCGTCGCGCTCGCCGACGCGCCACGCGAGCGCCTTGCCGCCCGGATTCTCGCGGCCGCTACCGACCGCCCCTTTCCCGGCATCGTCACCGGCGCCGACAACGTCACCGCCGGTCGGCTCGCGAGCGCTCCGGAAATCCTTTCCTACGGCCTCCGGGTGATGCACCACTACGCCACGGGGGATGGCGTCAATGTCCCGTCTGCCTTCGCCGCCACGCTCCCCGTCCTCGGCACGCCACACCTCGACGAGGCCGCCTTCGCCGCGCTCACCGACGGCTTCAACGCTGGAGTCAAGCGCGAGGTGATGGCGGGAATCGACGAGTTTCGCCGGCGCTCGCCGCTCGCCCGGCAGTGGAGCGTGTGGTTTGAGAAGACCGCCAGCGGCGGCCACCAGCGGCGCTGATCGATGCCGGGCGTAGAACCGCGGCCGAGGCGTAAGACCGGCAGCGGTTTCACATCAGCCACCAGGCACCGGTGGCGATCACCCAGGCACCGAGGGCGAGGTTTGTGCCGGCGTGGGCGAGGATGCAATCGATCGGCTGGCGCGTCGAGGCGGCGATCCCGGTGACGATCCCAAACCAGGCAAGCGCCGCCACCGCCTCGGCCGGGTGGGTGCCGATCGCATAGACGGCACAGGCGCCGGCCGCAGCGGCGGTGAGGCTCCCGAAGGGGACCTTCCAAAAATCTTCGTCTATACAATAGCGCATCAGAAAGCCGCGGAGGAAAAGCTCCTCCACGATCGGCACGACGACAACCAGCCCGAGGCCGCGGAGGAGGAGATAGCCCCAGGTGGCGATCGGGTTGCCGGCGTAGGCCTCGAAGGGATTGAAGGCAGCGCGCTCCCCCGTGCCGCCGGCCCAGCCTGCCCAGCCGGCCTCGCGCTGGAGGGTGGCGAGGACAACCCAGGGGATGACCAGAAAGAGGCCAAGGAGCGCCGGCCAACAGCTGGCGCGGCCGATCCAGCCCCGGATTGTCGGCCAGTGCCAGGCGAGGAGGCCGAGGGTGACGGCGAGGCGGAGGGCGTAGACGGCCGGATAGGCCGACATCGGGATCCCCAGGCTCGCGGCGAGGCCGCCGCCGGAGGGGCTCGGCTCGAGGGCGCCCAAGGCGAGGAAGGCGGCCAGCGGCCAGACGCACGTTTCCCAGGGGTGGGAGGGGCCGTGGTCGGGGGGCGCGGGGGCGGCGGGATCGGGGGGGGAAGCGGGTCCGAGGGGGGTCATCAGCAATCTCCCGGCCGAAAAAACGGCAACTGGGGGCCGAAACTGTGGGGAGAAACACCTCGCCCGTGATGGAACTGGTCACCTGTCACGATCGAGTGGGCAAGAGTATATTCCCAGGTTCTTCCTCGGCGCCGCCAGGACGACCCCGGCGGGGGTTTCCCGTCCGCCGGGCCCCGCCCCTCGGTTTCCTTCCGTTCCCCAATCCCTTCCGCAGGTGCACCGGTCCCATGGATCTGTCCAAGCTCCGCAACATGGGCATTTCCGCCCACATCGACTCCGGCAAGACGACCCTCTCCGAGCGCATCCTCTTTTACGCCGGCCGTATCCACCGCATCCAGGAAGTCAAGGGCGGCGGTGACGGCGCGACCATGGACTACATGGATCTCGAGCGGGAGCGCGGGATCACGATCACCAGTGCCGCCACGAGCGTGAAGTGGCACGACTGCGACATCAACCTCATCGACACCCCGGGCCACGTCGATTTCACCGTCGAGGTGGAGCGCAGCTTGCGCGTTCTCGACGGCGCGATCCTTGTCCTCTGCGCCGTCGGCGGCGTGCAGAGCCAGTCGATGACGGTCGACCGGCAGATGAAGCGCTACAAGGTGCCCAGGCTGGCGTTTGTCAACAAGATGGACCGCACCGGCGCCAACTACGACCGCGTCGTCAAGCAACTCCGCGACAAGCTCGGTGCCGATCCGGTGCCGATGCAGATCCCGATCGGCAAGGAAGACAAGCTCGAGGGAGTGATCGACCTGGTGGCGATGGAGGCTTGCTACTTCGACGGCGAGAATGGCGAGAGCGTCCGCCGCGAGAAGATCCCCGCCGGGCTCGAGGAGGCCGCCAAGCAGGCCCGCCACGAGATGCTCGAGGCGCTGGCGATGTATTCCGACAGCCTGATGGAGAAGCTTCTCTCCGAGGAGCAGCCGACCGACGACGAGATCCACGCGATCGTGAAGGCGGCCATGCAGAGCCAGAGCATCACGCCGGTGTTCTGCGGCTCGGCCTACAAAAACAAGGGCGTGCAGACGCTCCTCGACGCCATCGTCCGCTACCTCCCCAGCCCGCTGGAGCGGAAGGTGATCGCCAAGAAATGGGACAATGCCGACGAGGCTTTCGATCTCATTCCCGATGCGACCAAGCAGCTGGTGGCGATGGCCTTCAAGATCGTCGACGATCCCTATGGCCAGCTGACCTTCATGCGGATCTACCAGGGCTCGATCAAGAAGGGCGAGGCCTACATCAATCAGCGCACGAGCCAGAAGCAGCGCTTCAGCCGGATCGTGCGGATGCATGCCGACAAGCGTGAGGAAGTCGACTCGGCCGATGCCGGTGACATCGTCGCCGTCATGGGCGTCGATGCGGCCAGCGGCGACACCTACGCCACCGACCACAAATACTGCACGCTCGAGAGCATGTTCGTGCCGGAGCCGGTCATCAAGATGGCCATCACCCCGGTCAACCGCGATGGCCTCGACAAGCTCGGCAAGGCGCTGCAGCGGTTCACCCGCGAGGATCCCACCTTCCGGATGTCGACCGACGAGGAGACGGGTGAGATGCTCATCGCCGGGATGGGCGAGCTCCATCTCGACATCTACGTCGAGCGGATCAAGCGGGAGTTCAAGGTGGAGGTGACCGTCGGTGCGCCGAAGGTGAGCTACCGCGAGGCCCCCACCAGGGGCACTGCATACGACTACAAGCACAAGAAGCAGACCGGCGGCTCAGGGCAATACGCCCACATCGTCGGCCATCTCGAGCCCCTCCCCGAGGAGGAGCCGGAGAACTTCATCTTCGAGGATGCCGTCATCGGCGGCCGCGTGCCGCGCGAGTACATCCCGTCGGTGGAGAAGGGCTTCCGCGCCGTGCTCAATAAGGGGCCGATCGCCGGCTTCCCGATCGTGGGTGTGAAGGCGACGCTCGAAGACGGCTCCTATCACGACGTCGACTCCTCCGACATGGCCTTCCAGATCTGCGCCCGGGCCGGCTTCCGTGAGGCCTTCCTGAATACGAAGCCGGTCCTTCTCGAGCCGATCATGAAGATGGAGGTGGAGGTGCCCGCCGACTTCCAGGGGCCGGTGACCGGCGAGCTCAACAAGCGCCGCGGCCTGATCATCTCCACCGAGACCATCGGCAACTCCTCGACGATCGTCGCCGAGGTGCCGCTGGCCGAGACCTTCGGCTACTCGACCGACCTGCGGAGCATGACGCAGGGGCAGGGCGTCTTCACGATGGAGTTCTCGAAGTACCGGCCGACGCCGGGGAACATCCAGAAAGAAATCATCGAGGAGAAGAGGAAGGCCGATCTCGCCGCCGCGAAGTGATTCGCGGAGCAGGTGTCGGCTCGCCCCATCGATTGGGGAGAGCGGGCACGTCCTTTTGATCTTCTAAAATCTCCTCAATCAGACAAGCGGCCCGGTCATGGCATCTGCCATGGCCGGGCCGTGCTGTTTGGTTTGGGCAGCTGGATTGCGACCGCCGAAGCGTCTGCAAAAATGACGCGGCCAATTCATCTTGAGCCAACCGCGGCATGCATTGCCTGGACGGCAGCGACCTGCTCTTCAGGCGGCACCCTTCTCCGAAGCGGGAAACTCGATCGACGTCACGAGAAGCAGGTCGACGTGCTGACAGGAGTCGTCGGGCTGGATAATGACGGCGGTCCGTCCACCGGGATTCCAGGCCACATACTCGGGATGAACGACAGAGATCGATCGTCCGTCGGCGAGGTAGACCCGGAAGGGGACAAAGGGCTGGGCCCGCATGGCGTCACGAAACCGTTCGAGGGTCATGGTCAATCGCGGCCGGGCCGCGCCTCCAAAATGAGTGGTCTACTCAGTTGAAAGAGTGTACGCACGTACCCATCCCGGTCAAGCAGGCCAAGACCGCCGCTGCTCCCGGGGTTCGCGAAGCCCCGGATCAGTCGGCCGCGAGGTCGCTCTCGGGGGCAATCTCGGCGCGGATCGCATCCCAGAAATCGATCCGGGCTTGGAGCGAGCCGCGGGCCGTGGCGGAGGCCTCGGCCCATCTGCCGGCATCATCGCCGCACAGGCTGGCCACAATCCGCCGGCACATCGGGCCATGCTTTTCGTCGTCGGCCTCGATGTGGCGCTCGAGATAGAAGCGGAGCCGCTCCCAGCTGTGGGGATCGTGGGCGGCCAGCGCCACAACAAGCGGCCGAAACATCTCCGGGATCACGTCCTCCCGGCCATACGTAAAGGCGGCCACGATCTTGTGGGCCGAGCCCAAAGCGATGATCGCAAACGACGTGCGGACAAACGCCGCAGCGGCAGCAGGAACGCAAGCCTCGTCGAGCGCCCGATCGAGCGGGATGCCGGCGGCGAGGAGCGTGAGGAGCGATTCGACCGGGCCGGTGTCGGCTCCGGCCTGGCGCATGCAATCGAGATAGAGCTCGAAGTGGGAGGCGTGGGTGCCATCGGGCAGCTCGTCGGATTGCTCGTCGAGAACGATCTCATTGACGAGCCGGCGGGCCTCGCGATCGGGGGTGGGGATCCAGGGGAGGGTCGTGCAGGTGAGCTTCTGCTGGAGGGCGACAAGCAGGCTCTGGAAATCCCAGACGGCGAAGACATGGTGCTCCATGAAGCGGCGGAGGCGCTTGGGGCTATCGACCATGGCGTAGATCGGATGGGCGAGGAGCCGCTGCCGCAGGTCGCCAAGATCGATCGTGTGGCGGGGCGGGGGGCTGGTGACGGCAGAGGAGAAACCCGTGGACAGTGCGGCAGTCATGGCTGAAGGGCCTCGGGAGCCGTGAAAGAGGAGCGGAGAGGGCGGTGCAGCGAGAGGGGTGGGGAAAGCGGGGGCAGCCAGGGGGCAGTCAGGGGAAAAGCCGAAGGGCCGGCGGCGTCGGGCTTCGACACCACCGGCCCTTCATTTGTAGGCAGCGGACTTCCCCGCGGCGAGGCCACGGGGAGGCTGTTTTTAGCGGACCGGGATTACTGGTAGTCCTTCTCGGAGAGTGGGGTCCTGTAGTCGCTCTGGCCATAGACATTGGGCGTCGGGGCGTCTTGCGGGAACATGAAGCCGGTCCCGCCGACGGTGTTTGGCGTCAGAAGCTGGCAGTAAACGCGAGCCGAGATGCTGTCGCTGATGGACTGCGTCCGGCCATCGCAGAATGTCGCGACGACGAGACCGGAGTGGCGGGACGAGGGAGTCGCGTTGGGATCCAATGGGAAGTTCAGCGCCTCGGCCGGCGTGACATTGATCATCTTGAGCGTCGGTGAACTGATCAGCCCGGAGGTTGGAAGCGCGGTGCCGGGGTTCTTCGTGATCGCACCGATACCGATGATCGGCGAGGCGTTGGCAGTCGTGTTTGTAGCCGTGTCATAGTTGTTGTTCGGGGCAAAGCTGTAAGCAGTCGCCACAGATCGGGGGAACGCGTCGTAGAACGCCTGCGGGTTGTAGGTGCCTCCGCTCCGCTCCACGATGAGGATGGTGTTGGAGGCGCCGTCGCCGCTGGAGATGTTGTCGACGCTGTTCTTCAGGCCGGGATAGGCACCGGAGCCGGTCTTCCCCACCGCGTCGAACATCACGCCGTCGTCTCGGTATTGAGCGCCGGAGACGTAGCCGATGCCGACGTTGCCTGCATAGGCAATCGACGGGGCAGACGCCAGGGCGGGCATCGATGTGGGGCAGGTGAAGATTTCGAGAGACGGGGCCGGGGCAACCGAGATCGGGAGGCCCGAGTTGTTGCCTTCCCAGAGCTTGTAGACCGGCAGTTGCTCGAGGTTAGGGAGAATCATGACAGGCCACGACACGGCGCTATAGGGGGTCGTGTCTTGGAGAGCTCCCGTCGAAGCAGCCCCGTTCGGGTGGAGGTTGCGCCAGCCGGGGATCGACTTCTTCGCGGTGTCGTAGGCCGCGATCGCCAAGCCGATCTGCCGGCTGTGGTTAATGCACGTGTTGCGGCGACCGGCTTCCCGGGCCGCCTGGACGGCGGGGAGAAGCATGCCGACGAGTGTGCCGATGATGGCGATGACGACGAGCAGTTCGACGAGCGTGAAGCCGGCCCGGCGGCGGCCGATGTGGGTGAGCATTGGAAACCCCTTTGATGGGAGCAGGCTCGCGGCGGAGACCTGCTGCCCGGATGGATGAGAATGGAACGAACCGGTCGCCCGTACAGTGCCCGCGGCGGGGGCGGCCCAGAACGGGTGCGCCCCTGAAAAACCGCGTTCGATGCCCTGCCTGCCCCTCTACGGGATTGTCGGGTCGTTGGTGCGATTTGTCCAGCGGTAGCCGCCGGACTGGCACAGATTCCGCCGGGAGGGGGCCAGCGGTGCCCAAGCGGCGGGGGCGGAAGGCCGGCCGAGGGGCGGGCACGCTTCGGAACAACGGCCGAATCAGCCGGCGGGTCCCCGGCTGAACCCCCCGGTGGCCGGCGGCGGAGCAAGGAGCGGAGCAGATCCCGGAGGCTCCGGATCAGCCCTGGCGACGGCGACGGCGGAGGGCCTTCACCCCGGCGAAGCCGAGGCCGGCCAGGCCCATCGCCCAGGTGGAGGGCTCGGGGACAGCGACGGGGACGGTGTTACCGGAGGCGACGGTCATCATGAAGGGGTTGCCGGCGGCCGCGGCGGTGGTCGAGTTTGAGCCGGCGGGGGTGGTGGAAGCCGTTTTCTGGTTCTGCTGCGACGCGGGGCTGATGACGCCGCTGTTCCCGGCCGTGCTTCGCTGCGGGCAGACGTAGAAGCCCTTCGCGACCACCCAGTACGACTTCGCTGGGTCGAGCTCTGGGAAGAGGAGCCCGGGGGTGAAGGTGTTGCTGCCGACGACATCGTCGCGGGGCCC
>SIAG01000145.1 GCA_009691925.1 Planctomycetaceae bacterium | reverse complement strand
GGAGCGTCGACACGAGGCGGCGCGAGAGATCCCAGAACATCGCCGCATCCCTGGGGTCCTCGGCACGGCGGATGTCGAGGCATAACCGCTTCACCCCCTGGAGGCGCCGGATCGCATCGTCGAGGCGGGCGTTGGCGGCGGTTAGGTCGGTGTCGCTGAATTCGATGAGGAGACCGGCGTCGGCCACCGGCGGGATGAGAAGATCGAAGTCGACGCGCGAGCCCCGGGCGAGCGCCAGATGGCGCTTGTCGAACAGGTCGCAGGCACTCGGCCCCAGCGACGAGATCCGCAAGCTCGCCTGGCCTGCCTTCTCGAGACAATCGAAGAACACCAGCGCCACGGCGACGGCCGTGTCGCCCGGCACCGTCCGAAGGGTCGCCTCGGTGACGATGCCGAGGGTCCCCGCGGCGCCGCACATCAGCCGCGGCAGATCGACGAGGCCGTCGCGGCGCAGATCGTCGAGCCGGTAGCCGCCGTGCGACAGCCGGTTGGGGGGCTGGCCGGCGGCGATCACCGCGGCCGAATCGGCGAGTACCGCGTCGACACCAACGGCCAAGCCCGCCACGCGGGAAGCCGGATCGACCGGACCGCCCACCGCTGCCCCGGGGAGGAGCCGGGGCGCTGTCGGCTCGAGTTCGACGACCGTCCCGTCGGCGAGCACGACCTGGAGCGCCGCGACCCGCCCGCGCACCGCGCCGTGACGGAGGAACCGGCTGCCGGAGGTGTTGCGACCGATCATCCCCCCGATCGTCGTCACCGCCGCGGCCGCCGGGTCGGGGCCGAAGGTGCGGCCGAAGCGCTCGAGGTGCTCCTCGAGTTGGAGCCCGACGACCCCCGGCTGGACACGCACGGTGTCGCCGGTCGTGGCGACGATCCGCCGCAGGTACCGCGAGCAATCGACGACCACCCCGGGGCCGAGGGCATCGCCGGTGAGGCTCGATCCGGCGCCGCGGGGATGGATCGCCACGCCCCGTTCGGCGGCCCAGCGGACGGTGGCCGCCACATCATCGACACTCCGCGGCCGGACGACGGCCAGCGGCCAAACCTCGAACAGGCTGCCGTCGGTGGCGTAAAGAGCGCGCGAGGCGTCATCGCAGAGGACCTCCCCGGCCACGACCCCGCGTAGGTCCTCCGCAATCCGCTGCCGTTCCTGATCCATGAGCTCCCCTTCCCCGACCCTTCTGCCACCGTGCGCTGCCCGACTCAACCGCCGGCCGGGGGACGCGTCGCCAGTTCCTGCACCCGGGCCACCTGCTGACGGTGGCGCTCGTGGGTCTCCAGATCGAAGGGGGCGAAGCCGTCGGCGCCCGCACCGCGGTACCGCGCCCCGCAGCGATAGCAGGCAAGGCAGTCGGGGACCAGAAGATAGAGGAGCAGATCGATCAGCGCTGTCACAAACAAAATCGCGAACGTCGCCACGAGCTCGCGCATCCCCCAGGCGACACAGCTGCCGAGGAGCCCGACGACAACGATCCCCACACCGAGCCGCTGCGGGAAGTCTTTGCGCACGAAGAGGTCAAGGCTCGGGCAGGCGAGGCACCGGGCGAGCCGTCGCGACGAGTCACCGACGAAGCCGTTCTCCGGCACCTCGAGGGCGGTGCCGCACTGCGGGCAGGCGAGCACGGTGAGCGACTCGATGTCGACAAGCTGGACCGGCGTCGAACAGGTCGGGCATTCGTATCCGATCTGCATAGGGGGATCCGTGGGTGGTGGGCGCGGCCCGTGGCCAAGGGACTGTCAGCCGGACGCCTCGAGGAGCTGCGCCGCCAGTTCGCCGACGATCGCCGCCAGGCAGGCCACATAGAGGATACCGGTAGCGCTCTGAGTGTTGGGGATGTCGAGCGTTTTGCGGCTCATCCATAGGAGGATCGGCAGGCCGATGAGTCCGGCCAGCCAGCGGAGGGCGAGGAGCGAGGCGGCGGTGGCGGAGTGGACCGCCGGCGCGGCTCCCAGCGAATCCGCCCCCAAACGGCCGCCGGCCGCCACGACGGCGCAGATAAGTTGCGGAAGCCAGGCGAGCAGCGCCACGTCGATCATCCGGCGGAGGGCATCGACGCGCATCCCGGGGGCATTGAGATACCAGTGGCCGAGGAGCATGGCGTGGACGGTGAGGCCGACGATCGCTCCGGAAAGGAGGTGGCCGATCACCTTCCAGACAGGCGACCCCACGCCAACGAACTCCGCCCCGCTCCCCCCGCTGCCGAGCGTCGCAACCAGCCCGACGGCCACCGCCAGGAGCCCCCCGGCGAGCCCGCAAGCGCCCAGGCCGGCACCGATCCTGTGGGCGAGCCAGAGGACTGTGCCCATCCAGGCGACGCCCGCCGCGGCCGTCGGCAGGATCCACACGCCACCGGGCAGGGCACCGCGGGCGAGGAGGGCGGCAAAAGTTGCCAGCCCCATGACGACGAGGAGATTGACCCGGAAGAAGCCTGGGGGCACGAGCCGGGCCGGAGTCAGAAGGAGCCCGAGGGCCATCCCGAAGCCGAAGCGGCAGAGAAAGTCGACCAGCATCGTCATGGGGCGCTCCCGGCCATCAGGAGGAGCGGCGACCGTAGATCAGCGACAGCACCTCGGCCCGGCTGGAGACGTTGGAGCGAAACAGCCCCTTCATTGCCGAGGTGACACACTCGCTTCCCGGCTTGCGGATCCCGCGGATCGTCATGCAGGTATGGACCGCCTCGACAACGACCGCCACCCCCTTGGCCCCCAACTCCTCGACGAGCAGATCGGCGACAGTCTCGGTGAGCCGCTCTTGGACCTGCGGCCGCCGCGCTACAACCTCGACGATCCGCCCGAGCTTGCTCAAACCGAGCACCCGCCCGTCGGGGATGTAGCCGATGTGGGCCTTCCCTATGAACGGCAGGAGATGGTGCTCGCAAACGCTGTGGAAAGCGATGTCGCGGACGAGCACCACTTCGTCGTATTTCTCCGTGAACGCCGTCTGGAGGTGGACGCGCGGATCTTGGTGGAGGCCCGAGAACAGCTCGGCGTACATCCTGGCGACGCGCGCCGGGGTCTGGAGTAATCCCTCCCGGTCGGGGTCCTCACCGACGGCCAGGAGGATCTCGCGCACAGCCCGCTCGATGCGGGGATGGTCGACCGGTCCGCCGCGGCCGGCCTGCAGCCTGGCCAGCTCGGGGTCGTCGGAGCCGCACGACGGGGTGTTGTCGGCGAGAGCGGTCGAGTTGGGGGGCTTGGTCATGAGGAAAGTGTACCACCCCTATCTGGGCCCCGACCTGCCCAGAGGTAGCCGCGGAGCTTGCCGGCGCGAATCAATTGCGGCTGAAAGGCGGGGGAAAGGGGCGCGTTCCCCGGCCGGCCCGGGCCCCGAGGGCCTTGACGAGCATCCGGGTCCGCCGCAGCACATCCGGCTCACCGAGCATCCGTAGTTTCCAGGCCGGGTCGACGTCGAGGGAGTAGGCAACAATGTCGGAGAGCATCCCGAGCGACACCTTCGCCCCCTCGAGTTGGTCGAGTTGCTCCTGGGCGTCGGGGATCTGCGGCAGCGTCCGGCGGAAGGCGGCGAGGAGATCGGTCTGGAGCGTGGCAGTGGCCGCGTCGGGGAGGGCCGGCTCGAGGTCCTCGATGATCTCCCCCTCAAAGACGCGGAAGGGGCGCATCGGCGGCAACTCGACGCCGAGCTTCAGCCGGCGGACCCCCAGCAGAAGGACGTTGTAGGTGCCCTGCGGGGTGCGCTGGTGGGTGGCGACCCGGCAGAGGCAGGCCATCGGCGCCACCGGCGGCCGGGCCGGCGCATCCCCCGCCCCCCCGGCATTCTCGGGCTGGAGGAGGGTTCCCATCGTGATCAGCCGGTCGGAGGCCAGCGCCTCCTCAAGAAGCGTTCGGTAGCGCGGCTCAAAAATGTGGATGACCTGCATGACGTGCGGGAACATCACCAGGTTCGGTAACGGGAAAACCCGCGCCAGCCCTTGGAACTGCTCCGGCTCGAAGGCGAGTGGTTCGTCGGACATCGGCTTCAGGTGGGGGACGGGGCGAGGTGGATTTCGGGGAGGAGCTCCGGGTCGAGGGGGATGTCGGCCGTTGCCTCCGGGTTGGCCACCACGTCGGCCAGGCAGCGATCGAAGTCCCGCAGAAACGTCACCAGATCAAGGCCGAGGTAGCTGGGGAGGTAGGGCTCAAGATAGCCATGGACGCTGCCGTGGAGCTTGCGGGCTCCGCGGAGGTTGCCATTGCCGAAATGATAGAGTGCCACCGCGGCCTGGATCAGCCCCTGGTAGAACTTTCTCGCCTCGCCCCGATACTCGGTCCACAGCTCCTCCCAGACCTCGTGGCTCTCGAAGTAGTCGCAGGCATTGAAATGGCGGATCCCCTCGAGATAGAGCGGATCGTAGGGAGGCTCGGAGGCCATGGAGCGGTTCACTGCGGCGGCTTCAAGGGATCGGGGGACGGAGATCGGGGGACGGAGATCGGGGGACGGAGATCGGGGGACAGGGATCGGTGGACGCGGTCAGCGGGCGACATCGGTATGAATCGTAGCACTCCAGACGCCCGGGCGAAGCGGGGCCATCGCCCGACGGCGGCAGCAGCCCGCAGCGGCGGCCGGCAGGCCCGCGCGGCCCGCGGGGAGGCCGTGGCCGGGCGGCTGGGAGATCTGTATCCCGCCTCCCGTTGCTCGCTCGACTTCCGCTCGCCACTGGAGCTCCTCCTGGCGACCATCCTTTCGGCCCAGTGCACCGACCGCCGTGTGAACCTCGTGACACCGGAGCTGTTCCGCCGCTGGCCGACCGCCGCCGCCCTTTCAGCCGCCCGTCAGGAGGAGGTCGAGGGAGTGATCCACAGCACCGGATTCTTCCGGGCGAAGGCGAAGAACCTGCTGGGCTGCTGCCAGGCCCTCGTCGAGCGGCATGGCGGCGAGGTCCCCGTCACGCTGGCCGAGCTGGTGACGCTGCCAGGCGTGGGGCGGAAAACCGCCAACGTCGTCCTCGGGGTGGGCTTCGGTCGGGCCGAGGGGATCGTCGTCGACACCCATGTCGGGCGGATCTGCCGGCGCCTCGATCTGACGCGCCGCACCGACGCGGTCGGCGCCGAGCGTGACCTCGTCACGGTCGTCCCGCCCGACCGGTGGATCGTCTTCAGCCACCAGCTCATCGACCATGGCCGGGCCGTCTGTCTGGCCCGTCGGCCCCGCTGCACGGGCTGCGGGTTGGCCGATCTCTGCCCGCAGCGGGGGGTACCAGCCCCGGCCGGCACCCCCGTTGCTCCCCGCGGCACGGCGCTGGGGCATGGGAAGGATGGCTCCGGAGGGGTACAATCCCGCCGTGTTGGCAGGCAGCCCGGTCGGAAGCCGCGCAGGAACGTCCCATGATCCTTTCTGGCCACGAGATCCACCGGCAGCTTGGCCTCAACATCCACATCGACCCGTTCGACGAGTCGAAGCTCAACCCCAACAGCTACAACCTCTCCCTCCACGACGAGCTTCTCGTCTATGAGGAGGTGGTGCTCGACATGCGGAAGAGCAACCGCGTGGAGCGGGTGAAGATCCCTGCGGACGGGCTCGTTCTGACGCCCAACCAGCTCTACCTCGGCCGGACGATCGAACGGACCGAGACCCACAACCTCGTTCCGATGATCGAGGGGCGCAGCTCGATTGGCCGGCTCGGGCTCTTCGTCCACGTCACGGCCGGCTTCGGCGACGTCGGCTTCTGTGGCTACTGGACCCTCGAAATGTTTGCCGTGCAGCCGGTAAAGATCTATCCCGGCGTGCAGATCTGCCAGCTCTTCTTCCACCAGATCCACGGCGACATCACCGAGTATTCGAGCGAGAAATACCAGCACAACCGCGATATCCAGCCGAGCATGCTGTATCGGGAATTGAGCCCCGACGCCGACGGTGCCCAGCAGCTCCATCTCGAGTTCGGCGCGGAGCGGGCTGCGGCGGCCGAAGCGGCGCTGCCGCGTAGCCCAGCGTTGTCCCCATTGCCCCGGAGGTGACCCCGATGCTCTCCAAGATCCTCGCCTGGTCGGCGCTCGTGTTGACGCTCCTGTTTGCCGCCGTGTCGCTGGCGGGGGTGTTTGGTGGGAGCGCCCTTGGCGGCCTCGGGCCGACGCTGATCCTCGCCGGGATTGTCATGGCGGGGGTGGCGGCGGTGCTCGCGACGGTGGTTCTCATCCTCGGGTCGTTTCAGTCCTGACGCGGCCCCGGGTTCCACGCCTGGCAATCTTCCTCCGCGCCCTCACTTCTTCGGCCGCACCACGCAGTCCCTTCTCCGGGCCAGTGGTTCCCGGGCTGACCTCGGGGGCCCGATCGCGTAGTCTTGGGTCTTGCGCGGCATGGCCTCATTCGCGGCCCGGCCCCCCCTGTCCGTCCACGAAAGGTTTCTGGCGTGCTTCGAAGTCACACCTGCGGTGAGTTGCGAGCGGACGATCTCGGTCGGGAAGTGACCCTGTGCGGGTGGATCGACCGCGTCCGCGACCACAAGGGGGTGATCTTCCTCGATCTCCGCGACCGCTGGGGGCGCACGCAGGTCGTGATCGGCCCCGAGAGCCCCGCCGCCACGCTCGCCGCCGCCCGGGCCGTCCGCTCGGAGTGGGTCGTGCTCGTCCGCGGCACCGTCGGCGCCCGCCCCGAAGGAACGACCAACCCGAAGCTCATCACCGGGGCGATCGAGGTGGTGTGCCGCGATCTCGAAGTCCTCAACGAGGCCGAGACGCCGGTCTTCCAGCCGGGGGCCACGGAGCTCCCCGGCGAAGAAGTCCGCCTCACCAACCGCTGGCTCGACCTGCGGCGGCCGGCGATGCAGCAGAATCTCTTCCTCCGGCATCGGATCGTGAAGGTCATGCGCGACCACTTCGATGCCCTCGGCTTCATCGACGTCGAGACGCCGATGCTCGGCCGGAGCACGCCGGAAGGGGCGCGCGATTACCTTGTTCCCAGCCGGCTCGACCACGGCTCGTTCTTCGCCCTCCCGCAGTCGCCGCAGCTCTACAAGCAGCTCCTGATGATGGCCGGCTTCGACCGCTACGTGCAGGTGGCGAAGTGTTTCCGTGACGAAGATCTCCGTGCCGATCGTCAGCCGGAGTTCACGCAGCTCGACGTCGAGATGTCGTTTGTCACCGCCGAAGACGTGATCGGGGTGATCGAGGAGCTCGTGAAGCGGACGGCCCAGGAGATCCTCGGCCTTGACGTCTCCCTTCCCCTCCCCCAGCTCACCTGGGACGAGTGCATGGAGCGCTTCGGCCACGATGCCCCCGACCTCCGCTACGGACTCGAGCTGGTCGATCTCGGAGCCGAGGTCGCCACGAGCGACTTCCGGGTCTTCAAAGGGGCGCTTGAGTCGGGGGGACGGGTCCGCGGGATCCGCGTTCCCGGCGCGGCGTCGAAGTTCTCTCGCAAGGATCTCGACGACCTCACCGCCGTCGCCGTCGAGGGGGGCGCGAAGGGCTTGGTGTGGCTCAAGGCCGAGGCCAGCGGCGACTGGACAGGCCCAGTGGCCAAGAACCTCGGGCCCGACGTGGCCGCAGCGATCCGCACGAAGCTAGGCTGTGAGCCTGGGGATCTGGCGCTGATCGTGGCCGACTCCTTCGACGTCTCCTGCAAGGCGCTCCACATGCTGCGGAGGCGGCTCGGCAGCCAGCTCAAGCTCTTCGACCCTGCCACAATGAACTTCTCCTGGGTGGTCGACTTTCCGATGTTTGCCCACGACGCCGAGAGTGGCGGCTGGGGGGCGATGCACCATCCGTTCACCGCGCCGCGGGCTGCCGATCGCGAGTTTCTCGCCACCGATCCGGCCCGCTGCCGGGCGCAGGCCTACGACCTCGTCATCAACGGCTCCGAGGCCGGCGGTGGCACGATCCGGATCCACGACAGCGCCACGCAGGAGAAGGTGTTTTCGTTGCTCGGCATCGGCCCCGACGTGGCCCGCGAGCGGTTCGGATTCCTCCTCGACGCCCTCCGCAGCGGGGCGCCGCCACACGGCGGGATCGCGCTGGGGATCGACCGCTGGGTGATGCTTTTCGGCGGCCTCGATTCGATCCGCGACGTGATCGCCTTCCCGAAGACCCAAAAGGCGAGCGACCTGATGACCGGGGCCCCGTCGCCGGTCGACGCCAAGCAGCTGGTGGAGCTCGGCGTCCGCACGGTCGTGCCGCCGCCGAAGGGCTGAAAAACCCGCTCGGCCCCGCTTCGTTCCAGCCCCAACGTCAGTCGGTTGACACCGTATACCTTCCGCCGAAACGCTCCCCTGTTTCCAGGATCCGCCACCCGGCGGCCGTGTCAAACGTCCGCTGCCCCGGCAGCACCGTGTAAGGCTCGATGCAAACAGCCTTGCGGTGCGGCGGCGTGAAGATCACGCAGGCCGAAAACTCCGCGCTCCACGCAACGCGGATCGTGGCGCCACTGGCCGGATCGATGACGCGCGTCACGATCGGCTCGGGGCTTCCGTCGGCCTCGGCAAGCATCCCACAGAAGGGATCATCAAGCGCGACGCCGCCGAGGGCCACGCGGCCCGGAAAAGCGATCCGCTCGCTGGCGGGCACGGTGCCCCCGACGGGGAGGAGCTGCTCCTGGGGCTGAAAGCGGGTGGCGGGGATCTCGATCTGGCAGGCGTCGGGGTCGGCGCCGGGAATCACCGGCACGGGATGATAGGGGTGGAGGCCGAGGGCAGCGGGCATAGTGCCGTGGGCGAAGAGGTCGAGCTCGAGGTCGAGCCGATTGGGGAAAAGGGCCCAGGTGGCCGTCAGCGTAAAGTCGGCCGGCCACGACTTCACGGCATCGGGCGCATCGATCGAGAGGCGAAACTCAGCCCGGACGGAATGACCGGACTGCTCGACGACCCGCCAGGGGCGGGTATGGGCGAGGCCGTGGATCGGCCGGCCAAGCGGATCGCCGGCGGGGAGCGTGACGGATCGCCCCTCAAACTCCATCGTGGTGGAGGCGAGCCTGCCGGGGTAGGGGCAGAGGATGGGGATCCCGCCGGCGGAGGGGCGGCCGGCGGGTGTGGTGTAGTTGTCGGGGGCCCAGAGGACGTCGCGGGGCCCCTGGGGGCTTTCGAGGATCGTAGAGGCACAGGCGCCGCCGCGGCCGACGAGGATCTCGGCCCGGGCGGCGGAGCCTTCGGCCTGGAGCAAAACCGACCATGGCGAGGTGTTCATGCCGGGGAGCATAGCGGATGGCTTCCGCGGCGCGGGTTGCTGTGCGACACTCGGTGCAGGGCCTGCGACGAATCGGCGCAGGCTTCCTCGCGGGCAAATAGCTCAGTTGGTTAGAGCACCTCGTTTACACCGAGGGGGTCGGGGGTTCGAGCCCCTCTTTGCCCACTTCTCGACGATCCGACGATCCCAGACGTCCATGTTCCCCGCGGGAACGAGCGTTTCCGGCGGGGATCACGGCGTTTCCGCCCCCGGCGGGTGCCGGGGTGCGATTCCCGGCGGATGCCTGCTGCGTCACTTTTTGCGCCTCTGGTGCGCCGGAATAAGCGCCGCCTTGCTGGCCCTTCCCCAGCGCGACGTTCACCGCTTCATCGAAGTGATGATCCCTCGTCATGAGGGAGTGAGCCGCGGCGATTTTCGGACTGTG
>SIAG01000144.1 GCA_009691925.1 Planctomycetaceae bacterium | reverse complement strand
ACTGCTGGTGCCGTGACATGAAAACCCCTTCGACATGGACTGGATGCTCCGCGGGCTGAGAGCGCAGACACGCTCGCGGAGAACGGACGGCGGGGAAAATCGTTTCAACTCCCGCGCCGCTCCAAATCCGCGCTCCGCCAATTCTAGTTTAAGGATCGCCGCCCCGCCGACGGGGGTCTTCACGAGTCAGGGATCGCTGTGTTTAGCCGCCCAGCTCGGCGGTGGTGAGTCGTTCCGCAGGCCCCAGCCCGACGGGGAGAGGATGGAGGCCCGGATGGAGGGCGTGGGCGAGGATCTCGAGGCTCGCGACCAAGCGCGGGCCGGGGCGGCTGAAATAGGCATTGCCGTCGAAGAGATAAACCCGCTCGTTGCGGACGCACGCCAGCGTGCGGAACCCGGGCTGGGCGAGGAGGATGGGGAGATCCTTGCGAGTGCGGGAGATGTTAAACCCGCAGCAGGCGATCAAGAGCACCTCCGGATCGGCAGCCACGATCTCCTCCCAGGGGATCGACCGCGACTTCTCCCCCTCGCGCCCCACAACCTCCCGGCCACCGGCGAGACGGACGATCCCGGGGGACCAGTGGCCGGCAGTGAAGGGGGGATCGATCCATTCCAGGAGCATGACACGCGGCGGCCGCGTCACGCTTGCGGAACGGGCCGCAACCGCATCGATCCGCCCCTGCAGGCGCGCCACAGCCGCCTGGCCAAGCTCCGGAACGCCGGCCGCGTCGGCCACCGTCTGAAGACTCGTGAGCACCTCGGCAAGACTCGCCGGCTCGAGATTGACGACGCGCGGATTCCCCGGCAACCGACACGCCGCCGCGGTCACCTCCGCTTCAGCGACCGCGCAGACGTCGCACAGCGCCTGGGTGACGATGAGATCGGGGGCGAGATGATCGAGCACCGCCAGATCGAGCTCGTAGAGCGCCCGCTTCGAGCGGAGACGCTCGCGGACGAGCTCGTCGATCTCCCGGCTGGTCGCGTCGGTGGGAATGAGCGTCTGCGTCACGCGGGGCAGGCCGCGGACGCCCTCCGGGTGGTCGCACTCGTGGGTCACGCCGACGAGCGCCTCACGGAGACCGAGCTCGCAGACGATCTCGGTAGCGCTGGGCAGGAGCGAGACAATCCGCATGGAAGAAGCCTTCGGGGAAGGGGAGCGGGGGAGGCTATAATGAAGTGGAGTGTAGCGGGCGATCCGAACCGGCATCGCCTGCCGGAGCGTACCTTTATTGGGGGGAACGGTTGATGGGCTGTTCAACGGGCCGGGGTGGTCGTGCCGTCGAGCGCTGCCTGGCAGCGGGCCTGTGGGCGGCGGTAGTGTTCGGCAGAATCGCGCCGGCAGGGCTGCGGGCCGATGACGCCCTCGAACTCTTCGAAACCCGGATCCGCCCGGTCCTCGTCGAGCGCTGCCAGGAGTGCCACCGCAGTGATGGTGTGGCGGAAGGGGGGCTCGTCCTCGACCACCGCGAAGGAATGCGCACCGGCGGAGCAGGGGGGGCGATCCTCGTTCCCGGCGCACCAGACAACAGCCGCCTCCTCGCCATTTTGCGACACGAGCTGCGCGGGCTCGAGATGCCGCAGGGGGGCGAGCGCCTCGACGACGACACCCTCGCCGCCTTCAGCGCCTGGATCGCGGCCGGCGCCCCTGATCCGCGTGAGCCCCCCGGCGTCGGCCCGACCACCGCCCCGGCCGATTTCGCCGAGCGCCGTAGATGGTGGAGTGTTCAACCGCTTCACCGCCACGAGCCACCTCCGGCACGCCGCGCCGATTGGGCCGCCAACCCGATCGATCGCTTCGTGTCCTCGCGCCTCGACGCGGCCGGCCTCGAACCGGCCCCGGTCGCTCCCCCGGCGGGGCTCCTGCGGCGGCTGTCGTTCGTCCTCACCGGGCTTCCTCCCAGCCCCGAGGAGGTGCTCGCCTTCACGGCCGATCCTTCGCCGGCAGCCTACGAGGCTGCTGTCGACCGGCTGCTCGCCTCCCCGCGCTTCGGCGAGCGCTTCGCGCGGCACTGGATGGATCTCGTCCGCTACTGCGAGTCGCACGGCAGCCAGGGGGACCCCGAGCTTCCCAATGCGTGGCGTTACCGCGACTACCTCGTCCGGGCGTTCAACGCCGATCTCCCCTACGACCGGTTCGTGCGCGAGCAGATCGCCGGCGACCTCCTCCCCGATCCCCGCTGGAACGCCACCGAGGGGTTCAATGAATCGGCGATTGGCCCGGCGCATCTGCGGATGGTGGAGCTCGGCTTCGTACCGGTCGATGCCCTCGACGACCAGGTGAAGGTGGTCGAGAACCAGATCGATGTCTATTCCAAGACGTTTTTCGGGCTCACCGCCGCCTGCGCCCGCTGCCACGATCACAAGTTTGACGCCATAACCCAGGAGGATTTCTATGCCCTCTACGGCATCCTCGCCAGCAGCCGACCGGGGCAGGTGATCCTCGACCGACCGGAGGCCCTCCAGGCCGCCAACGCCGAGCTTTCCGCGCTCAAGTCTTCGATCAAGGACGGGCTCGTGACGGCCTGGCTCGATGCGGCCGGGCGTTTTGCCAACCGGCTTGAAGATCAGCGATCACGACAGACGCGCGTTGCGGTGCTGGGGAAAGACATCGCTGACGTGAGCTTGTCGATCGAGGCGATCGAGAGGCCGGCCCGGGCCCGGGCCCTCGAGCGCCGCGGCGGCGAGCCGGGCAGTGCCGCACTCCCGGCCCCTTTTGCGCGGTGGAGCTTTTCCGCTGACAGCCGCGACCGCGTCGGCGGTCTCGACGGCGAACTCCTGGGGGGCGCGGTCGTTCGCGACGGCCGGCTGATCCTCGACGGCGTCGGGGCGAACATGCGCACGAAGGCGCTGTCGCGCGATCTGGCTGAGAAGACACTCGAGGCCTGGGTGGCGCTTGCCAATCTCGATCAGCGCGGCGGGGGAGTGATCGGGCTTGACGTTCCCGAGGGTCGATTCTTCGATTCGATCGTTTTTGGCGAGATCCAGCCGCGCCATTGGCTGGCGGGGAGTGACTTCTTCAACCGCACACAGGATCCGGCGGGGCCGGAGGAGACGGCCGACCCGGGGACGCTCGTTCATGTGGCAATCGTTTATGCGGCGGACCATTCGATCCGCGTCTACCGCAACGGCGTGCCGTATGGTGGGCCCTTCACGAAGGGAACGCTCTGGACATTCAAGGCCGGCAGCGCCCGATTCCTCTTCGGTCAGCGACTCTCCGACATCAATCCGCCGCTGGCCGGCGAGATCGACGAGGCCCGGGCGTATGACCGGGCCCTGTCGGCCGACGAGGTGGCGGCGTCGTTCCAGGCCGGCCCGGAAGGGGTGACCGAAGAGGAGCTCCTCGCAACGCTCGACGGGGCGACGCGCGACGCCCTCGCCCGACTCCGCGACCAGCGCCAGCGGCTCTCCACGGCGCTCAGCGATCCCGACGTGGCAGCCGGGGATTCACTCGTGGCCCCGCTCGCCGAGGCCGGGGGCGATGCTGCGAGCCCACTCCATGCTTGGGCGACACTCACCGCGGCGCCGCCGGAAGCGTGGCCCACCACCTGGGGCACGCTCGTCGCCGCCCTCGACAGTGACAAGCGCGCCAGGATCGCGGCCAACGCCCCCCTCACACCGCTGTGGGATCTGAGCGGACCCGACCATCGATCGTGGTTTCGCCATGGCACGGGGCTGATGCCAGAGCCGGCGGCCAACGGGGCGTTTACCATTCCCGCCGACGGCGATCGCGTCATCACGGGGATCCTTCCAGCGGGGATCCACACCCATCTGCTCAGCAGTCGCCAGCCCGGGGTCTATCAGTCGCCCCGGTTTGTCATCGACACCGATAGTGTCTCTCTCCGCGTCCTCGGTCGCGGGAGCGTCGCCCGGCTCGTCATCGAGAACTATCCGCTGGGCAATGGTGGGATCTACCCGGCCATCCGCCCCGAGCGTGACGACCTCGCCTGGCTCCGCCTCGACACGAACTACCGCCGCGGGGCGACGGCGTATGTCGAGCTCGTCACCGACCCAGCCGAGCGGGCGTTTTTCGGAATTGCCGCCGTGATGAAGGGCGATGCCCCTGAGCCGCCGCGCGAGACGTTCCTCGCAGCGGCGCCGTTCCTCACCGGGCCGGTGCCAGCAGATCCTGCTGATCTCGCGGATCGGATGGAGTCAGGCCTGGCCGCGACGATTCTGGCCTGGCGGGAGGGCTCACTCGATGACGACGGCCGGGCGCTGCTCGACTTTTTCATCCGCCGCGGGATCCTTCCCACGACCCTCGCCGAGCTCCCCACATTACGCGAAGGGGTCGATCGCTACCGGGCTGTCGAGCGGGGCATTCCTGTCCCCCGGCGGGCCCCCGGCGTCCTCGAGGCGGCCGGATACGACCAGGCGCTCTTCCTCCGTGGCCAACACACCCGCCCGGCCGCCCCGGTGGCGCGGCGTGGGCTGTCGCTGTTCGGTAGCGCCCCCTTTGCAGCCAGGGCCGAAGCCGGGGAGGCCCCGAGCGGGAGGCTCCAACTGGCCGACGAGGCGGTCGGGCCGGGGAGGGATCTCCTTAGCCGCGTCATGGTCAACCGGCTCTGGCACCATCTCTTTGGGCGTGGGATCGTCGCCACGACCGACAACTTTGGCCGACTCGGCGCCCCTCCCACGCACCCCGAGCTGCTCGACTGGCTTGCCGGCCGATTCATCGACGAAGGCTGGTCGGTGAAGCGGGCCCTGCGGGAGATGGTCATGAGCCGGGCCTTCCGGGGTGTGGCGCTGCCATCCCCGAAAGCCACGCAGATCGATCCCCTCAACGAGCTCCTCTCCCACGCTCCGCTCCACCGCCTCGACGCCGAAGCGATCCGGGATTCGATCCTCGCCATCTCCGGCCAACTCGACCCGACGATGGGGGGCCCGGGCATCGACGTCTACCACACGGCGAAGACCGAAGGGGGCGGACCGATCGGCCCGCTCGACGGCAACCGGCGCCGCAGTCTGTATCAACGGATCCGACGCAACGCCTCCAATCCTTTCCTCGAGGTCTTCGATGCCCCGAAACCGACGACGACCCGCGGCACGCGTGACATCACCGGCGGGCCGGTGCAGGCGCTGACGATGCTCAACGACCCCTTCATCATCGATCAAGCGACGAAATGGGGTGCGCACCTGGCCGCCGAACCGGCCACCGATGAGGTCCGTCTGCGGGGAATGGTTCTCGCCGCCCTGTCGCGCCCCGCCGACAGCGAAGAAACGGCGCTCCTTTTGGCCCATCTCGGCGCCGTGCGCTCCGCCCAGGCGACCCTCCCCGACGGCACGCCCCGCCCCGCGGCCGAAACCGAGGCGCTTGCCTGGGGGGACGTAGCCCATGCCATCCTGTGCCTGAAGGAGCTCATCTATGTCGAGTGAATCCAACCGGTCTATGTCGAGTAAATCCAACCGGTCTATGTCGAGTAAATCCAACCGGTCTATGTCGAGTAAATCCAACCGGTCTATGTCGAGTGAATCCCACCGGCTCGGTCTCAGCCATCCAACGATTCCACGCCGTCGACTCCTCACCGGGGCCTCGACCGGCTTTGGCGCCATGGCCCTCTCGGCGCTGACGGCGCGGGGCGATCTCGGCGCTGCGCCCGGGCCCTCGGCACCGCCAGCGGGCGTCCGCAGCGTGATCTTCTGCTTCATGTCGGGGGGCGTCTCGGCCGTCGACTCGTTCGATCCCAAGCCGCGGCTGACGGTCGACCATGGCAAGCCGATGACGGTGCCGGTGAAGCCGACGATGTTCAACGCCAACGGCACGATCATGGCGAGCCCGTGGGAGTTTCGCCGCCGGGGGGAAAGCGGCCTGCCGGTGAGCGATCTTTTCCCCCGCATCGCCGGCTGTGCCGACGACCTCGCCGTGATCCGCTCGATGACCAGCCCGGCCAACGAACACGCCCAAGCCAACTACCATCTCCACAGCGGCTTTTCCCTCGCCGGCCATCCCAGCGCCGGGGCCTGGATGTCGTATGGCCTGGGGAGCGATTGCGGAGAGATGCCGGGATTTGTCGTTCTCGCCGGAGGCGGAGCGCCGCTCGGGGGCGTCGGTATTTACGGCAGCGGCTATCTGCCGGCGACGCACCAAGCGACGCTCCTCGATCCCTCGGCGGCCGACCCTGTTGCCAACATCCGGCCGCGCGAGCCACTTTCCAGCCAGGAAGCGCGGATGCGCGTCGTTGAGCGTCTCGACCGCCGCCATCTCGCTCTCACCGGCGACGACCCGCGCCTCGAAGCGGCGATCAGGAATTACGAGACGGCCGCGCGGATGCAGGCCGCCGTACCGGGATTTGTCGATCTTGCCGACGAGACGGCCGAAACGAAGGCGCTCTACGGGATCGATTCGCCAGTCCGGGAGACCGTGGAATATGGCCGGCAGTGCCTCCTCGCCCGACGCCTCGTGGAGCGCGGCGTCCGCTTCATCGAGCTCACCTGTCTGCCGCGCCCCTCCGATCCCGGCCAGATCGGCAACCCGTGGGACCAGCATGGTGGCCTGAAGACCGGGCACACGGAGATGGCGACCCAGGTCGATCAGCCGATCGCTGGATTGATCCACGACCTCAAGCGCCGTGGGCTTTTTCAAGAGACGCTCATCGTCTGGGCCGGTGAGTTTGGCCGGACGCCGTTCGCGCAAGGGTCGGACGGCCGCGATCACAATCCGTTTGGTTTCAGCGTCTGGATCGCCGGCGGGGGCGTGAAGGGGGGGACGACGTATGGTGCCACCGACGATCTCGGCTACCACGCCGTCGAGCATCCTGTCACCGTCCACCATCTGTGGGCGACGGTCCTCCATCTTCTCGGCGTCGACCACGAGAAGCTGACCTATCGCTTCGGCGGCCGCGACTTTCGCCTCTCCGACGTCCATGGCCGGGTGATCCACGACATTCTGGTCTGATCGGCCCCGCGCCCGACTGCCGCTGCCGCTTGGCGGCCCGTCGTCTCGGCACTACAACTTGGGCGGGGGATCTCAAGGAGCGGAGGGGACGCGTCTCCTTCCTCGCTTACCCGTTCCCCTCTCCATTCACGTCCGGAGCCTCGACTATGCCGTCTGACCTTTCATCCCAGCCGTCGCGCCTCTCCCGCCGGGGCTTCACCGGCGCCCTCGCGCTCGGCGCTGCCGCCGCGGCAGCCACCCCGGCCCTGGCCCGCGTCCGCCAGGCGGGGAAGGAGACGATCATCGGCTCCGGGGAGCACACCTTCCGCGTCAAGCACCATTTCCCGCAGCTTCCCGACCGCTACACCTGGCAGACGACCCACAATGTCGCCGTCGATGCGGGAGGGAATCTGTACGTCATCCACGAGGGGCGGAAGGAACAGAAAGACCATCCGGCGATCTTCGTCTTCGACCCCGCCGGGAAGTTCCTCCGCGCCTTCGGCAGCCAGTTCCAGGGAGGGGGCCATGGTATCGAGGTCCGGAAGGAAGGGGATGGGGAGTTCCTCTATGTCTGCGCCTATCAGCAGGTGAAGGCGTTCGCCAAGCTGACCCTCGACGGCGAGACGGTCTGGTACCGCAAGGCTCCGATGGAGTCGGGCTGCTACGCGGCTGGGGAGGATGTCTCGACGACCGCGACCTGGACGCGCGAGGGTTTCCTGCCGACGAACGTTGCCTTCCTCGATGACGGCGGCTTCCTCCTCGCCGATGGCTACGGCACCTTCAAGATCCACCGCTACGACAAGGATGCAAACTGGGTCAGCTGCTTCGGCGGCGCTGGCGACGGCCAGGGGACGTTCAACACCGCCCATGGGCTGTGGGTCGACCGCCGGCCGGGGCGGGCGGCGACGATCGTTGTCACCGACCGGGCCCACGACACGCTCCAGGTGTTCTCGATGGAAGGTGTCTACCAGGAAACACTTCCCGGCTTCGGGCTGCCAGCCAACATCGACAGCTGGAAGGATCTCCTCGTCGTCCCGGAATTGAAGGCCTGCGTCACCCTCCTCGGGCCCGACAACAAGCCCGTGGCAAAGCTCGGCGAAGCGGTCGCCCGCTTGGGGACTGTGGAAAACCTCCGCGGCCAGCCCGACAAGTGGGTCGATGGCGAGTTCGTTCACCCGCACGACGCCTGCTTCACCCCATCCGGCGACATCTTCGTGGCGGAGTGGGTCGCCACCGGACGAGTGACGAAGCTCGAGAAGGTCTGACCCGGCGCCGCCCCCTTCACACGACGCCGTTTTTGACCGCCCACACCGCCACCTGCGTGCGGTCGCGCATCGACATCTTTCGCAACAGCTTGTGGACGTGCGTCTTCACCGTCTCCCGGCCGATTCCCAGCGCCGCGCTGATCTCGTCGTTGCTCAAGCCGTAGGCCAGATGGCGCAGCACCTGCCGCTCGCGGAGCGTCAGATGGCGATCGGCCCCGTCCGGGCCGCTGGCAGCCAGCCGGGCAGTCACGACCGCGAACGGCTCGGGGGGCTGCGGGGCCCGCCCCAACGCGGCGTTGCGGATCGTTGCCAGAAGCTCCACGGCGGTACAGCTCTCGGCGATGCAGTTGACCGCCCCGGCTGCCCGCGCCCGGGCCAGATGGGTCGTATCGGCGGAGGGGCTGATGATCACGACAGCGATCCCGGGGGTCTGATCGAGCACCTGCCTGGCGACTGCGAAGCCATCAGGGGAGGACAGGGCGCTGTCGATCAGCGCCACAGCGGGGCGCGACGCCGCAATCCCGCCGATCGCCCCCTCGGCATCGCGATAACACCCGACGATCACGATCCCATCGCCGGCCGCGATCGCGATCAGACCGGCACGGAGGAGGTCACTGGGGTGGGCGATGGAGAGGGATGTCTTCAGATCCATGGTGTCGGGGGATCCGTGCCACGCGCGTCGGGTTGTCCCGCAACACGTGGGGAAAGAGCATCGTCTGGTCTGCGAACCGACCATGGAGCCCCCCGGGACTGCCCGGGGGCATCGAATCGAGGCGAGGTGCCTTGAACGTTAGGAAAGAGGAAAAGTTCCGTACGCGCCCATGACCACCCCCCCGAAAGGGTGAACCGGCGAGTTCACTCCCCAGCCCCGAGAATCTCCCCCAGGCGGCGGACAATCTCCGGGTTCGGCGGCCGCCGGTCAGCGGCGACGAGCAGCTCGAAGTTGTCGGCGAGGATCTCCTCGGGGTGGATCAGGTAGCCGGTGTTCCTGCCCACTTGTTCAAAGAATCCTGCCGCCCCCTCCGGCTTGGACATGATCGGTTCACCCGCGTCATCGACCTCGGGCACGCAGCGGGGGGGGTCCCCCTCGACGCGGACCGCGAGGAGCCGGAACTCCATCGAGTCGAAAAAGGCCTTCCCCGCCTTCGCGTCGTACGTGGCCGTCCGCGACCAGAGCACCGGCACCATCGACCGTTCGACCCCGTCGACCGTGACCCGGATGCAATGATCAAACAGCGGCGCGTCCGGATTGGTGATCCGGCGGTCCTCGAGGTCACCCGGCAGGACGACGTCGCCGCAGGGCAGGAAACCGATCGAAGCGTAGAGCTTCTCCCGCAGGGCCGGCCGGCTGCGGGAGAGGACATGAAATAGCTCGTGACAGAGAAGCCGCCGGAGAACGGGCGTGGTACT
>SIAG01000143.1 GCA_009691925.1 Planctomycetaceae bacterium | reverse complement strand
GGGGCGGGCATGGCGGGCACGAGGGCGAAGGAGGCGACGGACGGAAACGGACCATGCTACCCTCCGGCCGTCGCGGAGACGGCCGATACACCGCTCGCAGCGATGACTGCCGCCTCCACGACAGCGGCGAAGCTCCGCATGGCAAGCCTCTTTCCTAGTCTGTACACTCAAAGGGGGAGTCGATCGTTTTCCCGCCGACGGCGACGTCGGCACCCCGATCGCAGCGGCCGTCGCTCCACCCCCGGAAGTAGGAACCCCCCTTTGAAGACGGTGTCGTTCACGGAGTTCCGTGCCAACGCTGCGTCATTCCTCGATGACGTCGAGCGGGGAGAGACCGTGATCCTCCTCAGGCATGGCAAGCCGGTCGCCGAGATTCACCCGGTGGCGGCATCGGCTGGACGTATTCCTTCGTGGCGACGCGCTGGGCCGAGGCTGATTGTGAAGGGGGCCGGACTCGCGGCGGCGATCCTGGGAGAACGGGGGCGTGAAGACGTTTTTTGACTCCTCGGCGTTCGCGAAGCGGTTCGTGGAAGAGTCGGGAAGCGATGCAGTCGAGGCGCTTTGCCTCAGCGCAGACGAACTCGGGCTGTGTGTCATCTGTCTTCCCAAAATCGTGTCGGCCCTGGCCAGGAGACTCCGCGAGAAACGGATCACCGCCGCTCAATTCGCGAAGCTCGAGCGGCATCTCCTCCACGACATCCGCGATGTGACGCTCATCGATCTCACGGCGGAAGTGATCGCGGCGTCGATCGTGGCCATCAAGGCGTCACCCGTCCGTGCCGCCGACGCACTCCATGTCGCCGCTGCGAAAGTCTGGGGAGCCGATCTGTTCGTCTCGGCCGACGACCGGCAACTCACGGCCGCCAGAAAAGCCGGATTGACCGCCAAGTCGGTGTGACAAGGCGTTCCCCTGGTCCGTCCCGCCCGACATCACGGGAAGGTCAGCCCCGCCCGCCGGCCCACCAGGAGCCACCCCGGCCCTGCTGGCGCCTGGCCCCAAGCCCCATCCATTTGCCCGCCGGGCCGTCGAGCGCGCATCATGAAGGGCATGAAACATTTATCGCTCCCCACCGTGGCCCGCGTGCTCCTCCTTGCCTGTGCCGTCGCCGTGATGCCGACGGCCGTGCCTCTGCCCGCTCTATCGGCCCGCGCCGATGAGCCGGCAGCGTTTGCCATCCCCGACTCCGACGAAGGCCTCCCCGGCGCCGGCCCGATCCGGCGCTACGACTGGTTTAAGAACCTGTGGAAAGAGCGGCGCGGCGCTTGGGCCGGCAGGAAGGCTGCCGACAAGCGGGCCCTCGTGTTCCTCGGTGACTCGATCACGCAGGGGTTTGGTGACGATTTCCAGGGGGCCTTCCCCGGGGCGAAGCTCGCCAATCGCGGCATCAGCGGCGACACGACCCGCGGCATGCTCCTCCGCCTCGCCGACGATTGTCTGGCCCTCGATCCCGCCGGCGTCGTCATGCTCATGGGCACCAACGACCTCGAGGAAGGGGCGGAGCCGGAGACGATTGCCGGCAATGTGAAGGCGATCATCTCGGCCATCGAATCAAAGAACCCGCGGACGCCGATCATCGTCTGCCAGGTTTTCCCCAGCGCCGCCGACAAGCAGCGACCGGCCGAGAAGATCAAGCAGCTCAACGCACTGGTCGCCGAGCAGGTGAAGGGGGACCCGCGCGTCCGTCTCGTCGACACCTGGACACTTTTTGCCAACGGCGACGGCGACGCGAAGGCGGAGGAGTTTCCCGATCTCCTCCATCCCAACGAGCTGGGCTATGCGAAGTGGGTGGCCGCGATCAGGCCGGTCCTCGAGACGCTCGATCTCGTTCCGACCCCCGCCGACGATTTCCAGCCCGAGCCTGGCTTCGAACTGCTCTTCAATGGCCACGACCTGGCTGGCTGGGGCTACCGCGATCAGCCGACGCTCGAAAAGCAGCTCGACCTCGACGGCCGTGAGAGCAGTCCCGACGGCCGCTACGTTGCCAAGGATGGCCGGATCATCGTCACAACCCCGCCGGAGGGGCGCCGCGTCGAGCAGCTCTGGACGACGCAGGAGTTCCCCGGCAACTTCGTTCTCAAGCTCGAGTTCCGGGCCACGCCGACCGCCGACAGCGGCGTCTTCATCCGTGCCCCGCAGCTCCAATGCCGCGATTATCTGCTCGCCGGCCCCTACAAGGAACTGAAGCACTACAAGCCCCAGGACTGGAATGAACTGGTGATCACGGTCATCGACGGCAAGGCTCTGTGCCTGTGCAACGACGACATCCTCGAAGTGGCGTTGTCCCTGCCCGAGACCGGCCCGATCGGCCTCGAAGGGGATTCGGGCCAGCTCGAATACCGGCGGATCCGCCTCTCCAAGCTCCCCTGACCCAGGAGCTCAGCGGCCGCCCCGGCGCCACGGGGCGAGGGTCATCGGATCCCACTGGGAGGTCCGTTCGTCGGCGGCATCCAGCTGCGGCCCGCGCTCCCGGTAGCCGTGCTCCTCCATCGCCGTCCGGAGGTCCGACGGCGACACGTTTCTCGAGTTGTCGAGTACGAGAGTCACGACATCGTCGGCCGTCACCGTGCCGATGGCCGAAACATTCGCGAGCGCGACCACGGGCAAGTCGGGGCGAAGATCGATCATGTTGCGGAGCAGGAAACCCCGACGAAGGTCATTGGTGACGACCGTTCCCGACCAATCACAGGCCTTCGTCCAGGCCATCGGCATGGCGGGCTTGAGATCGAACGACTGATCGATGAGCCCCGGCCAACTTACGATCGATTGGAGCAGTTGCAGCGTCAGAGCGATGACGGCGAGGCGGGGGGGAACGAGATTGCCGACGGCGAGAACAAGAAACACCGTGGCCAACGGCCAAATGTACGAAAAATACTGCCCCCGGAAAGCGTGGGGGGGAGAGATCCCGGTGAGGTAGAGGATCGCCGTGAAGAGGACGAACCAGGCGAGCACGAGGGCATGACGGACCTGGGGGTCGGTCAGCGTCCACCCCCCCGAACCGCCCCCGGCAGCATCCCCCCGACGCCCGGCGAGCCGGAGGCCACCGGCCACCATCAAGGCCGCCAACCCGATCGCATAGACCGGCCAGAGCGAACGCCAAAGCGTGAAATACTCCGCCGCACCGAAGGCAAGAAGACCCAGCCGCCCACGGGCCATGGCGGCGAGGCCCTCCACGTTGCCGGCCACGGCGGGCCGCGCGGCGGCCTTCATCCGCAGGAACTCGAAAAACTCCGGGTAGAGGAGGAAAAAAATCGCGACCGCCACGGCCCCGGCGGCGAAGTACCGGCGCGTCTGCCCTCCGAGTCGATCGATCGCCAGCACCATGAGGGCCCCGGGCACCATCGTGATGACGAAGAAATAGTGCGTCAGCATTCCGGCAGCGCACACCAGGCAGAACAGCACCGTGACCCACGGCGCACGCTCACCGGCGATGATCCGATCCCCGAGCTCTAGCGCGAGGAGGACGAGGACGGCGAAGAGGGGATAATGGCGGGTCTGGAACTCGATGCCCATCACGGCCGGGGCGCAGAACCACACCGCCGCACAGACCAGCCCCACCCGATGGCTTCCCGAGAACCGCCGGCCGAGGCGGTAGACGAGCCCGAGGGTCACTAGGGCGATTGCCAGGTTGATCGCCGACTGATTTTGGGGCGTCAAGCCGAGGAGCACGTGCTGGACATGCAGGCCCCAGAAGAAGAGCGGGGGGTGGATGTCCGTCAGGGCCAGATCGCGAGCTACAGTCCGGAAGGCGAACGAGCCGGGCCGCTGCAGAAATGACTGGAGCTCCGCCGCCGGCACGGGGCGGTTCGCCAGACTGGGCAGCTCCGCCTCAAACCGCGACTCGCCGGCCGCCGCGCAGAGCCATGCGATCGACTCGTCGTGCGTCAGGCCTTCCTTGACATTCGTCACGGCGTGGATCCGCACAAGGAGCGCCGCCACGATCACCAGCCAGAGGAGCACCGCGGCAGAGCGTTCCTGCGCGGTGGACCCCTTGCGGGAGGACCGCGCCGGCGGTCCCCCGTCCCCGCGGGCGCCTGTCGAACCATGGGTCATCAAAGCGCTCCTCGTAGGTTCAATCCCAAACGATCCCCTCCCGGCTCACCCGAGTCAGAGCTTGAGACGCTTGAAGATCGCCTCGGGGATCGCACCGATCACCGTCATCACCGGCCACCAAAACCAGGGAGTGTAGAGGACGTCCTGGCGGCGGAGGATGGCCCGCTCGATGTCCCGGGCGACGGTATCCGCGTCGGTCGCCAGAGGGGAGCCTGCGGCCGCGAGCCCCTCGGTCATCGGTGTTCGCACAATCCCCGGTTTCACTGTGAGCACGGCGACGCCACGGGGATGGAGCCGGTTTCTCAATCCCGAGAGATACGCCGTCAGTCCAGCCTTCGCCGCACCGTAGGTGTAGTTGCTCTGCCGCCCGCGATCGCCGGCCACCGAGGAGATGGCGGCGAGAAACGCCCCGGGCCGATCCTCGAGCGCCCGGGCCGCGGCGGCCAGAACCATCGCCGCCGACGTGAATCCGGCATCGATCGCGTCGCGGGTCTGCCCGACATCGAGCAGGGCCCCCGACTCGTCGGGAAGCGTTCCATGACAGATGATAATCCCGTCGGGCGGCGCGCCGAGCAGCGCCGCAGCGGCTCCGAACAATCCCGCCACCGCCGCGCCGTCGGAGGGATCGAAGACCAGCGTGGCGACGGTCCCGCTGCCGCGGACCCGCAGATCATCGGCGAGCGGGGCCAGCCGTGTCGCGTCGCGACCGGTGACCACGAGATTCCAGCCCCGCGCCACGAGCCTCCGCCCCAGCGGGCGTGCGATACCCGACGTCGCCCCGACAAGGATCACATTGCGGGGGGCATCCCGTTTCGAGGTACGGCTCATGAACAGTTTCCTGGAACATGGGATGGGGAGCGGGGCGTCAGGCGGCGGTGATTCCCAGGCGCCTCGATTGGGAGGAGGCGAACAGGCCGTCCGGGTCGTACCGCCGCTTCACGGCGAGAAACTCATCGAGACGCGGATACATCGCCCGGAAGGTGGTTCCATCCATAAGTGCGTCCTTGGCGAGGTAGAGACGGCCGCCGTGTTCGAGGAGAATCCTGTCGAGACGGCCGCAGAGGGCCTCGATCACGCCCCGCCGGTAGGGAATGTCGAGGGCGAGCGTGTGCCCAGGCTCGAGAAACGACAACATCGAGCCATCGGCCGGCCCACAACTCTTGAGCACGGCGAGGAACGAAGCAGCGCCGCTGGCCACGATGGTGGAGAGCAGTTCGCGGAGGCCGTCGAGCGAAGATTTCCGAGGAAAGAACGCCTGATACTGAATGAAGCCGCGGGGGCCGTAGAGGCGGTTCCAATGACGGATGGAATCGAGCGGATAGAAGAACGTGTCGAGATCGACGACTTTGCGTCGATTCCCGTGCGCGGCGTAGAAGACTTCGTTGAAGACCCTCACACTCAAGCTATTGAGCAGGCCCACCGGCGGCGTGAAGGGGACCGACTTCACCCGTTTCCGTGGCAGCCCGAACGGATCCCGCCGGGCCTCGGGCGACAGTTCGCCGAGCGGCGTGTTTCTCCCCTGCATCACGACACTCCGCCCCATCGCCCGCCCTGAGGCCATGCAGTCGATCCAGGCCACCGAATGCTCGCTTCCGGCATCCCCGGACTCGAACACCGTCAGGGTCTCCTCGAGGTCGGCGGTGCGATGGTAGTCGACGGTCACGCGCGACGTCTCGACCCGCACGAGCCGGAAACAGGCGGCCATGATCATGCCGGTGAGCCCCATGCCGCCGAGGGTGGCGTGGAAGAGGTCCGCGTTCTCGCCGCGCGAACAGCGCACCACGGTCCCGTCGGCCACCATCACGTCGATCCGCTCGACGAACATCCCGATCGACCCGTGCCGATGGTGGTTCTTCCCGTGGACGTCGGCCGCGATGGCCCCCCCCACAGTCACGTACTTCGTTCCAGGCGTCGTCGGCAGGAACCATCCCCGCGGCAGGAAGACGGCGATGATCTCGGCGAAACTGACACCGGCCTCGACGTCGAGGAGCCCCGATTGCGGATCGAAGCCCCGAAAGCGATCGATCCGCGCTGTCTCGACGACCGTGCCACCCGCGACGAAGGCGGAGTCTCCATAGGCCCTGCCGAGCCCGCGGGCGATGAGGCCGGCCCCGTGATCCCCCTCCACAACGCGCGCCATCCCCGCGCGGTCGGCCGGGGTCGCGACGACGGAGTCGCCAACGGGAAACCTCCCCCATCCGCTCAACGTCTGGGGAGCGGGGCTCATGCTGCCACCCCCTCTCGCACCAGGCCCGCGATGATCACGAGGCATAAACAGACCCCGGCAATGAAGAGACTGACATGGTCACGGATGGCGAAAACCACGGGATCCTCGTCGAGATGACCGCGGTGCACGAGGAGCCAGACGCGGGTGATCCAGTAGAGCACCAGCGGACAGATGAGCCAGAGGATCCGGCTTTCCCCGTAGAGCGCGTGCATTTCGGGGCTGTTCATGTAGAGCGCGAGGACGAGCACCGACACGTAGCCACTGGCCGCACCGAAGCCCTCGAGGATGGGAAGGTCCTCGACGAGATAGCCGCGCCCCGCTGGCCGATGCCCCCCATCGGAGGCGTGCCGTCGGAGCTCGGCACAGCGCTTGGCAAAAGCCAATGACGTGAAGAAGAAGAGCGAAAAAGCGAGGATCCACATACTCAACGGCACACCGGCCGCGATCCCGCCGGCCTCGACTCGGACGGCATACATCCCCGCGAGCATCAGCACGTCGAGAATCGGCTTCCGCTTCAGCCATGTGGAGTAGGCGAGGTTGGTGGCCATGTAGGCCACGAGGATCAGCCCGAAGGCCGGCGCGAGGACGATGGCGGAGATCATGGCGGCCCCGAGGAGCAGCCCCACCCCGGCGGCGACGGCCCAGGTGATCGGCAATCGGCCGCTCGCCAAGGGGCGATGACGCTTCTTGGGATGCTCCCGGTCGGCAGGCAGATCGGCGATGTCGTTGCCGAGATAGACCGTCGAGGCACAGGCGGAAAACGCCACGAAGGCCCAGATCACCGCAGTGATCGTGGCGACGTCGAACTTGTGCGCCAGGATCATCGGCAGGAAGACGAGGAGATTCTTGACCCACTGATGGGGCCGCAGTGAGCGGAGGAGCGACCGTGGAATACTGCGACGTTCCCCGATCACCTCAACCGGCTTGCCAAGCTCGCGCACGCGGCGCTCCAACCCGGCGGTCGGCTCGACAACGATGACGAGGTTCGCCGCCCGCCACAGGGGGATATCGGCGCTCGCATCCCCCGCATAGGAAAAACCGTTGCAGCCGTTGGCCCGGACCCAATCGGTGACCGCCTGGAGTTTCCGGGCCCCCTTGAGATTGACCCCCGCATGGGAAGCGAGGACGGCGTCGAACAGCCCCAGATCGGCCGAGATCCGCGCTGCCACGCTCTCGTGGGCCGCCGTCGCCAGCACCACCGGATTCCCAGCGCGCCGCGCCTCCGCGATCAGCCTCTCGGCCTCCGGGCGGACCGGCCAACGCGTCCAGGAATCGAGGGTGGCAGCCGCCACGTGCCCCTTGCAGGAGGACCGCCCCGCGGCGAGCCAGAGGAGCACCTGCGGAATCATCCAGGGCCGGCCGAGAAGCAACCTCGTCAGGCTCTCGCCGAACACGTCGGTGGAGAGCAAGGTGCCGTCGAGATCCCACACGCTGGCTGTTGTCGCATCAAGGCGTGGCGTGCGGGGTTCATTCATAGCCTCGGAGTATAGCCTTCACGATCAGGTTTTTCCTCCGACCACGGCGATCCGAGCGACTTCCACCGAGCCCGACAGGCGATCGACCGCCGATCGATCCAGACGCCCGGCGAGGAGGGTGCCACAGTTGAAGCTGGCGCAGGCCATGCCGAAGCGGATCGCCTCGAGGGGCTCCCGGCCGCGGGCGATCTGATCGGCAATTCCCGCGGCGAGGCAATCGCCGCAGCCGATCGGATTGATGACGCGCTCGGGGCGCGGTGGCACGACGTGGAAGCAGCCCGACGGCCCGAGCAGGATCGCGGGCTTCGCCCCATCGGTGACGAGCACCCATGCGGCCCCCCGCTCCCGAAGCGATTCCATGGCGGCGCGGAGATCAGATTTCCCTGCGAGCGGACGGCCGACCGTTCTGGCGAGTTCTTCCCGATTCGGCTTCACAAGTAACGGTCGGCAGGAAAGTGCCGCGACGAGCTCCGGGCCGCGGGCGTCGACGATCGCCGGGCAGGGGGTGCGCTCGAGGAGGTCGCGGTAGATCGTCGCGGGGGTGCCGGCGGGGAGCGATCCCGAAAGCACGACCGCGGCGGCCCCCACCACCGCCCCCTCGTAGCCCGTCACGAACCGGGCCAACTCACCGGGGGTGATCGGCGGGGCATTCTCGACAAGCTCCGTCGTCCGCCCCGTGGCGTCGTCGAGGAGCGTCGTGCAGCAGCGGGCGTCGGCGACGATCGGCACGGCGACAAGCTCGATTCCAAACCCAGCCAACTCCACCGCCGTCCATCCGGCGGCTGCCCCCCCCATCACCGTCACCGCCCGGCATCCGCCCCTGAGCGTGGCCAGCGCCACCGCGACATTGAGCACCTTGCCACTGGCGCCGCGCCACACCTCGCTGGCCCGATTGACCTCGCCGGCTTCGAGCGACGCAAACCGCATGATCGTCTGCCAGGCCGGCGACAGCCCGGCGGCCACGACAGGGCCGGAGGGAGAACGATCGGGTGTCATGGCCGGGCCGGCTGGTGGGATGATGTGCGACAAAAGAGTTTAGGGTCTTACCCCGTCGCGCCCGGAGCGCGGATGAGCCGATGAGCTGGGCGGCTGAGCGCGGCCCTCCCCCCTGCCGTTTCGGTATGCTGAGGATTGTCCCCGGAGCCGCCCCGATGCCCGACTATGACGGAATGCTGGCCCTCGAACGGATGGAGCGTGCCGTGGAAAAGGTGCGGGACCGCCTCCTCCGGTCGACGGCGGCCCTCGAGGCCGCAGGAATCCCCTACGCCGTGATCGGTGGCAACGCCGTGATGGCGTGGGTCGAGCAGGTCGACGAGTCGGCCGTGCGCTTCACCCAGGATGTCGACATCGTCCTGCGGCGCGAAGATCTCGGCCGGGCGGCCGCGGCGCTGGCCACGGTCGGCTTCCTCCACCGGCATGCCGCCGGATTGGAGATGTTCCTCGATGGCCCGGAGGCGAAGGCCCGTGACGCGGTCCACGTGATCTTCGCCGGTGAGAAGGTGCGGCCGGACTACGTCGCCGCCGTGCCTGATACAGCCGAGAGTGTGTCGTTCAAGGCCTACCGCGTGCTCTCGCTCGAGGCCCTCGTGCGGATGAAGCTGACGTCGAACCGCGACAAAGACAAGATGCACGTTCGCGACATGCTCGCGATCGGCCTCATCGACGCCTCATGGCCGGCACGCTATCCGCCCGAGCTCGCCACCCGGCTCCAGCACCTCATCGACACCCCCGACGGCTGAACCCCCCGAGCAGAACGTGAGGCTGCAGGCTGTGGATCAAGGTCCGCACCGCTGAATG
>SIAG01000142.1 GCA_009691925.1 Planctomycetaceae bacterium | reverse complement strand
CACCCTCCGCAAGACCGCTCTGGTCATGCTCAAGAACGAAACAACCAACAAGGTCGGGATTAAAAACAAACGCCTCACCGCAGGCTGGGACGACGACTACCTCCTCGAAGTGCTTGTCGGGTAATGACTTATGGTGCGATCGCCCTGGGACGGGCTCCACCCTTTGCAGTGGCTCTCCAGCAACTTCGTTCACGGTGACTTCTTCCACCTCGCCGGCAACATGATCTTCCTCTGGGTGTTCGGTCTGGTCGTCGAGGGAAAGCTCGGGTGGTGGCGCTTTCTCGCCTGCTATCTCGGCGTCGGGGTGGGGCAGGCGATGCTCCAGCAGGTTCTCACCCTCGGCCTCTCCGGGATCAACGCGAGATCGGGGGGAGCATCGTCAGCGATCTTCGGGATCATGGCGATGGCGGCGATCTGGGCCCCCGCCAACGAAATCACCTGCGGCTACTTTGCCGGGCTGGGGTGGATGATCCGAACCGGGACGTTCGACGTCACCATCGGCCTGTGGGCCGCGCTCTATGTCGGGCTCAGTCTGGTCCAGCTGCTGTGGGGATCGATGACCGGCTTGCTCCATCTCATGGGCACGGCCTTGGGGGCGCCGCTGGCGATCCTCCTTCTCAAGACGGGCTTCGTCGATTGCGAGGGGTGGGACGCATTCACGATTCAACGCAACGGCCGCCCGAGTTATTCAGGTGAGCTCGAAAAGCGCCGTGAGTATGTCCAAGAGGTCGCCAGGCGACGGGAGCGCGACGAAGAGGTACGTGCGGACAGACGCGAGGCGTTTCGCCGCCGCCTCGCCGCCGGCGATGCCACCGGGGCGCAGGGGGTGAGGCATTCGATGGTTGGATACGACGGCGGTTTTCCGCTGGAGCGTGACGAGCTCTTCGAGCTTGCCCAAGGGCTCGACGCCGCGAAGGCGTGGGCCGATGCCGCGGCGGTGATGGAGGAGGCGATCGGCCAATACCCCTTCGGCACCGACGCCATGCGGATCCGCCTGGCGACGATCCTGGCCGGCCGGCTCGACCGGCCGCAGGAAGCGCTCCATGTGCTCGACGGCATCGATCCGGAGATGCTGTCGGCCGAGGAGGGGGTGCTGGCCGAGCGGGTCTCCAGGAAAGCACGGGAGATGGTCGCCAAGCGTCCGCCAACGCCTTGAAAGCGTGGCGGTTCGGGGGGGCTGGGGAGGCGGCGGCGACCGGAAGGGGCGCGTCATCCCTTTCCCGACCGGAAATCTCCAGTCGTCACAGTTTGCCAGACGATTGAGATGCTGTCGGGGCGATCCGGCTGCTCGACCGTCTCAGCTCGGGGCGGGATGGGGCAGGCCAAGGCGCCCGACGGGAAGCCCCGCCGTGCCACGCTGCACGCGGCGCCGCGCCGCGCTTCTGCTCCTGATCGGTGTCATCCTCCGCTGGTGTGGCGGTGGGCCAGCGCATGCTTGGCAGGGAGATTCCAACGATCGCTCCCGCGGTCTGATCATCGAGTTTCCCGATCTGGGGCCGATCCCTGGAGCGAACACGCCATCGCTCGGCCCCGGCCCCGGGGCGTTTGATGCCGGGGGCCTCGAGAACGCAGAGGTCGGGATCATCGGTGGCAGGCGCCGGTCGGGACGATTACCGAGCAAGGGACGCAGCGCTTCGCGCCCCGTCGGGATCCAGACCGCCCGCGGCATGCAGCTCCCGGAGCCACTCCCCGCACCGGCGACGCCGGCACGGAGCTTGGCGATCGGCACCGGTGAGCTCGACCGGCGTCTCGCCGACGACGAGGGACCGGCGAACGGCCTCACGCTCGACGCTGCCATCGAGCGGATGATGGCCGACAACATCGACATCCGCGCTCTCCGCCACGAGATCACCCAGGCCGACGCCGATATCCTTACCGCCGGCCTGCGCACCAATCCGCTCATCTACCTCGACAGCCAGTTCATCCCGTACGGCTCGTTCACCGACGCCACCCCAGGGGGGCCAACGCAGTACGACTTCAACATCACCTATCCGCTCGACGTCTCGCGGAAGCGTCAGGCGCGGACGGTCGTGGCACGGATGTCGAAGACGGCGCTGGAGGCGCAGTTCCAGGATGTCGTTCGTCGCCAGATCGACAACGTCAACAAGGCGTTCGTCGGCCTCCAGGCAGCGCGAATCGACATGCTCGTCGCGGAGTCATCGGTGCGTCGTGCCGAGGCGCTCCTCGAGGAAGAGATTCGAGCGGCGAAGGCTTTGCCGGCAACGGATGTCGCAGGACGACGCAAAGCAGCCGATCTCGAACGTGAGCTCGGTTTCTCCTGCGAGAAAGCGAAGATCGCCGCCCTCGATGCCACAGAGGCCTACGAAGATGCGCAGGAGACGCTCGCGTTGCTGCTGGGAGTGCCGCCGGAGCGGACGAAAGATCTCGTGCCCCGCGGGGGCCTGCGACCGCTCGTGCCAAACCTCCCACCGCTCGACGAGATGGTGAGGCTTGCGACTGGCTGCCGGCCCGACATTCGCGCCGTACGACTGGGAGTCAGTCGGGCGCGGGCGGAGGTCGATCTCCAGCGGGCCAACCGCATCGACGACGTTTATCTTTTCTACGCCCCGATCACGATCCAGGACAACGCCCCCATCAACGCTCCCGACTCCAAGTCGTGGGCGGTGGGGCTCACCTTTTCGGTGCCGATCTTCAACCGGAATCAGGGCAACATCGCCCGGGCGCAGAGCAACGTCGCCCAGACTCGCACCGAACTGGAATCGGTGGAGCGACGGGTGGCCTCTGAGGTCCGGCTGGCAGAGCGTGAATACCAATACTCCAAGCGGGCCCTCGAGCGGATCGAAAAGGTTCTCTTGCCCCAGGCCGATGCCCGGCTCCGCGACGCCCAGGCCGACTTCGACGCGGGCGACATCAGCATCGAGGATTTCCAGGAGCATCTCGAGGAGGCCGCTGCGGTCTCTCAGAGCCACCGGGAGGCCCTCCTCCGCCACCGCCGCAGCATGCTCGACGTCAACACGGCCGTGGGGATGCGCATCCTCCCCTGAAAGCGGCGTGGCAGGGCCTCCGTGGCGGCCTCTGGCGGCGGGCCGAGTCGGGAGTCTCCCGGCCGCCGATTCCGTGGGAGTGAACCGGTTTGCCGACGTGGGGGGGAGAGGGTATCGTCAACTGATAGCCCTCTTCCTCTCCCTCCGCCCCTCCCCTGCCTTTTCCCCGGAGCCCCGCATGCTCGGCCTCGAACGGCTGGCCGTCCAGTCGCGGCTGATCGTGCTCCTCCTCGCCGTCAGCCTCGGATCGATCCTGGCGATCGGTTGGATCGGCTACCGGTCGGCCCGCGACTCAATCAAGTACGCGGTCGAGCAGCAATTGAAGAGCGTCCGGCATTCGAGGACGATGGCCCTGGTCGACATGCTCAAGGGGCTCCGCGACCAAGCCCTCTCGATCTCCGACGGACGGATGGCGACCGACGGGATGGCGGGCTTCCGCCGCGGCTTTGCCGGCCTGGAGGACGCCTCCCTCGATCCGAAGCAGGAGGAGGAACTGCGGGCTTGGTACGCCGAGGAGTTCATCCCCGAGCTCAAGACCCATCTCGGCGGCGCGCCGATGGTGGAGCAGTATCTGCCGGCCGAGCCCCGACAGCGCTACCTCCAATACCACTACCTCCTCCCCGAGCAAGCTCGCGTCGGGACCGAAGGGGACCATGCCTCGCCCCCCGAGAGCACCGACGATTCCGAATACGGAATCGTTCATCAGGCCGTCCGCGATCGGATGGAGCGGGCCGCCTCGCTGTTCGGCTACGAGGACATTCTCCTCATCGACGACGACACCCTCGAGATTGTCTATTCGCTGAAAAAGCGCCCCGACTACGCCACGAATCTGCAGAACGGGCCGTACGCCGGGACGAATCTCGCCCGGGCTGCCGAAGTGCTCGCCCACGCGCGTGACAAGGACGCCTTTCGGATTGCCGATATTGAAGCCTATGTCCCCGATGCGGGGTTGCCGGTGGGGTTTGTGCTCTCGCCGATCTTCAATGGCCCGGAGATGATCGGGATCCTGGCGCTCGAGTTCCCCGTCGATCGGATTGACAACATTACCACGGGGCGCGGCGAGTGGGAGCGAGAGGGGATGGGGAAGACGGGGGAGTGCTATCTTGTCGGGCCCGATCTGATGATGCGGAGCCCGAGCCGATTCATGGAAGAGGACCGGGAGAGGTTCATCGCCTCCCTGCGCCGCTCGTCGCTGCCGTCGTCGACTGTCGACCAGATCGAGCGGCAGGGGAACGTGATCAATCAACTGCCGGTGCGCACCCCGGCTGCCGAGGAGTCGATCCACGGCCGCGAGGGCTTGGCGTTCATCGACGACTACCGCGGCGTCCCCGTGCTCTCTTCCTACGGCCCGCTCGACCTCGATTCGATTCGCTGGGGCGTGATCGCGGAAATGGACGTTGACGAGGCCTACGCCCCGATCCGGGCCTATGCCAGACATGCCCTCTTGGCGGCCACCGGGCTGTCGCTGGGGACGGCGCTCCTGGCGCTGGTCGCCTCGTGGCTCCTCGTCCGGCCGCTGCGGCAGCTCACCGACGCCGCCCGACGGATCGGCGCCGGTGAGGTGGGCGTCCGCGTCGCCCTCGACTCGCGCGACGAGTTCGGGGAGCTCGCGCGGACGTTCAACCAGATGTCGGAGAGCCTCCGCCAGCAGCGCCGAGAGCTTGAGGAGAAGGCCCGGGAGAACCAGGAGCTGCTCCTCAATATCCTCCCGGCGGCGGCGGTGGCGCAGCGCCGCGACGGCGACGAGAAGGCCACCCGGGCGTTCGCCGACGTCACCGTCCTCGTGGCGGAGTTTATTGGCCTCGATAGCGCGTCGGGCCCGGACACGGAACGCCAGGCGATGGATCTCGTCAGCGACCTGATCGCTGCCTGCGACGAGGCGACCGAGCGCTGCGGCGTGGAGAAGGTGCGGGCGGTGGGGTCGGCCTATCTGGCCGTCTGCGGCCTGTCGTTGCCCCGGCCCGATCACGCCGCGCGGACCGTACAATTTGGGCGGGATCTCTGTCGGATCGTCGCCGAGTTCAATCGTCTTCACGGCACGGCCTTGTCGGTGTCGGTGGGAGTCAACTCGGGGCCCGTCGTCGGCGGCGTCGTAGGGCGGCAGAAGTTCCTCTACGACCTGTGGGGCGACACAGTGGCGATCGCGTCGCGTCTGGCGGCCCAGCACGGCCAGGCTGTCGTTGTGACCGAGCCGGTGCGCGATCGGCTCGTCGACCTCTACGTTTTCGAGGGCCCGATCGACGTCGAGGTCCGCGGCAAGGGCATGGTAAAGACCTGGACGCTCCAGGATCGAGGGAAGCCATGAATGACGCGGACGGCATGAACGGCTTGAGCAGCCTGTTCGACCCCCTCCTCAAGTCGGATGTGCCACTCCTCCCCGCGGCGATCCTCGCCGTCGGCTTTCCGCTGGCGCTGCTGATCGCCACCGAGATGCTCAATTCCTCCACGCGGCGTGGAGGAATGCTTGCCCCCACGCTCCGCGTGGTGAGGAATCTCGTGCTTCCCGCCCTGGCGGCGATGCTGTTCGTCACCGAGGTGTGGCAGGTTGCGCCCGATCAGACCGCCTCGCGGGTCGTGCGGACGCTGTTTTGGGTGTCGCTCCTCGTTTGTCTTCTCACGTTCACCAACGACGCCCTCTTCGGCGGCCGCCATCAGGCTTCGAGGCGCGAACGCGTCCCCAAGCTGTTCCGCGATCTCGCCCGCGTGACGCTCGTCGCGATCGGCGCGGCGCTCATCTACCAGCACATCTGGCAGCAGGAGATCGGCGGAGCCCTGACGGCCCTGGGCCTGGGGAGCATTGTCATCGGCCTCGCCCTCCAGGAGCCGCTGGGCAACATCGTCTCCGGATTGATGCTCCTCCTCGAGCGGCCGCTGGCCATCGGTGACTGGATCATCGCCGACGGCACGACCGGCAAGGTGATTGAGATCAATTGGCGGAGCGTCCACATCGAATCGATCCTCCACGAGATGCGGATCATCCCCAACGTCGTCCTCTACAAGACGTCGTTCAGCAATCTGTCCAGGCCGACGGAGGCCCGGACCGACACCTACGACGTCGGTTTCTCTTACGATCATCCGCCGAATGTCGTCAAGGAAGCGATGCTCGGGATCCTCCGCACCACCCCTGGCGTGATCACTGATCCGGCGCCGGAGGTGCACACGCTCAATTACGGAGACTTCTCGATCAGCTACCGGATGGTTTTCACCGTCGCCCGGCAGGAAGACCTTCTTTCGGTGCGGGATGCGATTCTTTCCAGGATTTGGTATGTGGCACGGCGGGAATCGCTCCAGATCCCCTTCCCGATCCAGATGGAATATTGCCCTTCGGAATCCCCCTCGCCCCCGCAGCCGACCGTCGAGGCAATGCTCGACCGTTTCCCGCGCTACCGTCATGTCCGCGATGCGATGCTCGAGAGCCTTCCAGGCCAGCCGGCTGCGGCGATCGCGGCAGGACAGCCGGCCCCTTCGGTGGCGCGGATCCTTACCTACGCCGCGGGGGAGGTCATCCAGGCCCGTGGGGCCCCGGTCGATCGGTTCGGACTGATAGCCGAAGGGAGCGTGGATCTCCTCTCGCTCGATTCAGAAGGCGCGGAGGTGGCGGTCGCGTCGCTCGGGCCCGGCGACTTCCATGGGGATGCGACGGCCTCCGCCGGACGTCCCAGCGATTTCCGCGTCATCGCCCGGACCGACGTCGTCGAAGTGTCGATCGATTCGCGGACGGTGGCCAAATGGCTCCAGGCGTCGAGTGGCTTGGCGGCCGAGATCGGCGATGCCTACGTCCAACGTTGCAAGGTGGCGCAGCGACACCGTCAATCGTCCGTTCCTCGGGGGACGGATCCGAACTGAGCAGCTGGTCAGGCGGGCTCCTCGAGCGTCTCCCAGCGGACAAACGCGGCGTCGAGCCGGGCTTTGAGGTCGTCAAGCCTGGTTTTGTCGCGGGCGAGGAAGTCGCCCGCCTGGCGGAAATAGTCGGCGGCCGCCATCGCCGCATGGAGCGCTGCCATCTCGGTCTCGAGCGTTTCGATGAGCCCCGGGAGCGCGGCGAGCTCCTTCTGCTCCTTGAAAGACAGCTTGCGCTTGCGGGCGGCGGCATCGGTCGCGGCCGTCGCGTACCCCGCGGCCGCTTGGGGCGAAGCCTGGGCCGGCTTGGTGTCAGCCAGTTTCGCCGCGGCCTTCCGCTGCCTGATCCAGTCGGAATAGCCGCCGGCGTATTCGACGACGTCGTGGCCGTCGCCGCCGGGCCTCGGCTCGAAGACGAGCGTGCTCGTGACGACGTTGTCGAGGAAGGCCCGGTCGTGGCTGACAACGAGGACCGTACCGGCGAAGTCGACGAGTCGTTCCTCGAGGAGCTCGAGGGTCTCCGCATCGAGGTCGTTGGTCGGCTCGTCGAGGACGATGCAGTTGGCCGGCTTGGCGAACAGCTTGGCGAGGAGGACGCGGTTGCGTTCGCCGCCGGAGAGGAAGCGAACGAGCGTCCGGGCCCTTTCGGGGGTGAAGAGGAAGTCCTGGAGGTAGCCCAAAACATGCCGCGACTGCCCGCCGACTTTCACCGTGTCGTAGCCGTCGCCGATGTTGTCGGCAACGGTTTTTGTGTCGTCGAGTTGGTCGCGGAGCTGGTCGAAGTAGGCGACCTGGACGTTCGTCCCCAGTCGGACACGGCCGGCGTCGGCGGGGAGCTCCCCGAGGAGCACCCGGAGGAGCGTCGTCTTGCCGGCGCCGTTGGGGCCGATGATGCCGAGCCGGTCGCCGCGGGTGACGGTCGTCGTGACGTTGTGGAGGATCGTTCTCTCCCCACGCGAGGCAGTCACCCCCTGGAGCGAGGCGACGAGCGTGCCGCTCCGCTCCGCCTCCTGGATCAGCAGATTGACCTTGCCGACACGGTCGCGCCGCTCGCCGCGGTCCCGGCGCATCGCCTCAAGAGCCCTGACGCGCCCTTCGTTGCGCGTCCGCCTGGCCTTGATCCCAGTGCGGATCCAGACCTCCTCCTCGGCCAGCCGTTTGTCGAAGAGGGCATTTTGTTTCTCCTCGGCGGCGAGGGCCTCGTCCTTGCGCCGCAGGAAGGTGTCGTAGTCGCACGACCAGTCGAACACGCGGCCGCGATCGATCTCGATGATCCGCGTCGCCAGGCGACGCAGAAATGCCCGGTCGTGGGTCACGAACAGGAGCGTGCCGTCCCAGCGGCTCAAGAAATCCTCGAGCCAGGCGATGGCATCGATGTCGAGGTGGTTCGTTGGCTCGTCGAGGAGGAGGAGATCGGGGCTGGCGACGAGGGCCCGGGCGAGGAGCACGCGCCGCTTCATGCCACTGGAGAGCGACTCGAAGGCGCGCTCGCCGTCGAGCTCCATCCGCGACAGGATCTGGGCCACGGCATGGTCGCGCCGCCAGGCGGCATCGTGCTCGTCGTCGGCCCGCCGCGCCCCGGCGGCCTCCGACCATCCGGTGGCGACGACCTCCCGCACTAGGCCGACCATCTCCTGTGGCACGTCCTGCTGGAGATACGAGACGACCGTGCCGGGAGCGAAGATCACCTCCCCGGAATCGGGGGCGAGATCGCTACACAGCAGCCGCATGAACGACGTTTTGCCGGCGCCGTTGCGGCCGAGGAGGCCGATCCGCTGGCCAGCTTCGACATGACACTCGACGCCGTCGAGGAGCGGGGGACCACGAAAGCCAAGGTGGACGTCGCGGAGCGTGACGATGGGCATGGAGGGGAGCCAGGGTAACGGGGGGAACCAGACGCTTGCGGGGGCGGTCAGCCGCCGCCGGAGACGTTCATCGGCAAGGCGAAGACCTTGTCCTTCACCGTCACAAACAGCGTCTTTCGATCGGGGCCGCCGAAAGTGATGTTCGACGGGGAATCGGGGAGGGGAATCGCGCCGATGATCTTGCCATCGGGGGCCCAGATCCGCACGAGGGGGGCCTTCGGCGTGCCGTAGAGATTGCCATGGTCGTCGATCGCGAAGCCGTCGCAGCCGTCGTCGTTGAACTTCCGCCGTTCCCCGAGCCTGCCCGGCCCGAGCACGGGGAAGGCCCACGTCATCCCCGCTTTGCGATCGGTGACGTAGAGCGTGGTGCCGTCGGGGGAGCCGACGATCCCGTTGGGGCGGGCGAAGCCGGCGGCGACTCGGCTGACGGTCGTGCGATCGGGGGAGATAAAATAGACCGCCTCCGTGTCGAGCTCGGTGTCGGCCGGCGTCCGTTCGTAGGCCGGGTCGGTGAACCAGATGCCGTTGGTAGCATCGACCCACAGGTCGTTGGGGGCGTTGAGCCTTTTTCTCTCGAAGCGTTCGGCGAGCGGCGTGATCGTCTTCGTCACCGGGTCGATGGCAACAACGCGCCTCCCCTCCCCCATCTGGCAGGCCAGAAGGAGGCCGTTGCGGTCGAAGCAGAGGCCGTTGGTGTTGCCCGAGGGATCGAGCCAGGTCTCCACCTCAAACGGCGGGCTGGTCGCGGGGCGATCCTGCGGCACGACCCAGCGGTAGATTTTTCCGGCTGGAATATCGCTGAAAAGAATGTTTCCCTCGGCGTCGGCGACCGGGCCCTCGGTGAACTCA
>SIAG01000141.1 GCA_009691925.1 Planctomycetaceae bacterium | reverse complement strand
AGCGTGCGGGGCAGGATCGGGGCGCGTCATCGCGGGCTAAACTCCGGGCGGCGGGGACTCTTCGAAGATTCTACCTGCCTTGCGAAAAAACCAACCCCGCCCCTGCCCCCTTCAGCCGGCTTTGGAGCGGAGTGTGTAAGATGCGTTCAGCCGGGGCGCTTGGGTCGCCGGCCCTCGAAGGGGGATCATCCGATGGGACAGGCAATCGTCGATCCGCAGGAGCTCCGCCGGTTCGCGGCCCGGCTCCGTCACTTCAGCGGCGAAGTGATGGCGCAGATGCAGACCGTTCAGCGTCAACTCTCGGCGCTCGGCGCCACATGGCGCGACGGTGAACACCAGAAGTTCAGCGAGGAGTTCGAGCAGCAGCTCAATCAGTTCGGCCGGTTTGTCGAATCGACCGGCGAATATGTTCCGTACCTGATCCGCAAGGCGGAACGGATCGAGGAATACCAGCAGCAGCGGTGAGCCGACACAGCCGTGGGGGAGAAGCATGTCCGGTCAGGCCGATGTCAAATCGATCGACACCCTCGTCTTCCTGAAGGCGGCCCTAGCGTCGTTCGCGCATGAGTCGGGGCAGGCCCTCGGCGAGGTGCAGCTCGAGGGGCGGCGCGGGGTCGAGTATCTGACGATGGAGCGCGCCGCGTACTGGAAGAGCGAAGTGCGACGGGCCGGCGACGCGGTCAACAAGGCGATCAAGGATCTCGAGCACTGCCGGGCCTTCAAGAAGGTTGGCGACAACACCCCCTCCTGCATCGAGGAGAAGAAGAATCTCGACAAAGCGCGGAAGCGGCTGGAATATGCCGAGCAGAAAGAGGCGGCCGTCCGCCGCTGGAAGCCGGTCGTCGAGCAGCAATTCAGGGAGACGTGCGTCCGGCTCGTCCATTTCCGCGAGGTGATCGACGTCAACTGCCCGAAGGCCATGGCGGCCCTCGAGCGGATGCTCAAGGCCCTCGATGCCTACCGTGCCACCCAGGGCCCAGCCGCCGCAGGCTCTGGCGGCAGCGGCGGCTCGGGAGCCACGATGGCCCGCCCCACCGACGAGGCCCCCGCGACCGGCCCGACCGACGAGCCTGCAGGGCCAGCCATCGGTCCGACGCAGCCGGCCACGCCAGGGGAGGAACGTGCATGAAGTCATTCGATCTGTCGGGAGGGGCCTCGAAGCTCGCCCTCGCCCTCAAGCAACTCGACATCAAGTGGAACGCCGCCACCGATACCTGGAACGACGCCACGGCGAAAACGTTTCATAAAGACCACCTCGAGCCGATCATGCCGGATGTGAAGCAGACCCTCGAGGCGATCGGCCGGCTCGCCGAGGTGCTCTCGCGGGCGGCCCGGGACGTCGCCGACGAGGGGGGGCGCTGACGGGCGTTCCCGCTTCTCCCCCTTTCCGTCCCCCTCCTTTCCCCCGGCGAGCCATCCCGACCCTCGCGAGCGACGTTTCTCCAAGGCTGCGGTGACGACCGCGATTCGTTTTTTTCGCCGATTCCCGGAGCCCCCATGTCGACCGACGAGATTTCCCCCCCCGCCCCTGGAGCCATCGCCGTCGAGGCCTACGATCGCAATCACCTCCGACTTCAGATAGTGCGCCTCCGCGCCGCGGCCGCCACCCGGGCGCGCCTCGAGAACGAGATCATTGCGGAACGTGACCGGGAGATTGCCGCGGCAACCTCGGAGGCGCGCGAGGGGATCGGCGCCACCACGGCGAAACACCGTGGGGAGATCGAGGCGGTTAAGAAGGAATACGACGCGGTGCTGAAGCGCCTCGAATCACAGGGGGCGGCCGAACAGCAGAAGATCGACGAGCAGCGGAAGACGAAGGCCTCCGCCTTGAGCCGAGCCTGCGACGAGCAGTCGACCAAGATCCGCGAGGACAGCGAGTTCGAGCAGGGCTCGGTGAGAGAGGTCTTCAAGGAGAAGCGGAACGACCCGTCGAAGCTCCTCGCCCGGTGCGAGAAGGAGCACGTGCTATGGGGCAGCCAACTCGAAGAGGCGGCAGCGAAGGCGAAGGAGTTTCTCACCAAGTGCGGCGTGAAGGCCGGCGCGGCGGCGGCCGACGACAGCCCCGTGCCGGAGGGGGACGGGCTCCTCACCGAGCTCAAAGGGGCCCATGAAGGAGCGATCGGGCGCACCAAGGAGCTTTTCGCGCTCGAGGCCTCCAAGACGATCTTCGGTGGCCTCAAGAAAGAGGCGGCCCAGAAGGCCCTCGAGCTGTGGACGGCGATCGAGCGCGACGTGCTCCGGGGCAAGAGGCTCCTCGCCCCCGCAGCCGAATGGATCAAGGTCCGCAGCGGCCTCCAAGCGAAGCAGATGGAGGCGAAGGCGAAGCATGATCTCGTCGATCTGGAGTCGCGGGCGAAGAAGACGCTCGCCGACCTTGCCGCGAAGCGCGATACCCAGCTGGCGGAGCTCGAGGGGAAATACCAGACCGCCACGGCGACGATCCGAGCCAAGGTTGAGAGTGGGCGGAAGGAGGCCGGGGAGAAGTATCCGGCCCGCATCGCCGCCCTCGAGACCGGCCTCAGCAACGACATCCGCCGCCGCGAGGCGATGCGCGACGCCCGGCTTGCCGCCGCCACCGACCGCCATGCCGAGCGGACGCGCGCCATGACGGAGGACTGGTCGTGCCTGCGGCGGGAGACGGCGGCGATCTGGGAAGAGGCCAACCGCATCGACGCCGCCTGCTTCCCCGCTTGGGAAGCGCTCGCCGACGGCTCGGCAGCGCTCCCGGCCCACGATCCCCCCGGGCTGCGGTTCGGCACGCTCGCTCTGGCGATGTCGAAGATCCCCGGGGGCGTCTCGGCCCAGAGCGACTTGAATGCCTTCGGCCCGGCCACGTGGACCCAGCCGGCCGCCATCCCCTTCCCCGCCGAGAGCTCGGTGCTGGTGAAGACGACGGCCGACCAGAAGGAGGCGGCCGGCACCTTCCTCCAGGCGCTCACCCTGCGGATCGCCTCCGGCGCCCCCGCCGGACAGACCCGGTTCACGATCATCGATCCGCTCGGGCTGGGGAAGCACTTCGCCGGCTTCATGCATCTGGCCGATCACGACGAGCTCCTTGTCACCAGCCGGATCTGGACCGAGCCGCAGCAGATTGAGCAGCGGCTCGCCGACATCACCGATCAGATGGAGCTGGTGATCCAGAAGTATCTGCGGAACGAATACCCCTCGATCGGCGCCTACAACGCCGACGCCGAGGTGCCCGAGCCCTACCGGTTCGTCGTCGTCAGCAACTTCCCGGCGAACTTCACCGAGACCAGCGCCCGTCGCCTGGCGAGCATCGCCGCCAGCGGCGCGCGGTGCGGCGTCTACACGATCGTTTCGGTCGACACCAAGCAGACGATGCCGGCGAACTTCACCCTCTCCGACATCGAGCAGCACGCCACGACGCTCGTGCTGAAGGACGGCACCTTCACCTGGCAGGATCCCGAGTTCTCAAAATGGCCGCTCGGCGTGGAGCAGAGCCCGTCCGACGAAGTGTTCACAAACGTCATCCAGCGCGTCGGCAGGGCAGCGAAGGCGGCGAAGCGCGTCGAGGTGCCGTTCGACCGCGTGGCGCCCCCCGAAGACCGGTGGTGGACGGGGAGCACTGCCTCCGGCATCGACGTTCCCCTCGGGCCGGCCGGGGCGAAGAAAATGCAGCACATGAAGCTCGGCAAGGGGACGAGCCAGCATGTCTTGATCGCCGGTAAGACCGGCTCGGGCAAGTCGACGATGATGCACGCACTGATCACGAATCTCGCGCTCACCTACAGCCCAAACGAGGTCCAGTTCTATCTCATCGACTTCAAAAAGGGGGTCGAGTTCAAGATCTACGACCACTATGAGCTCCCGCACGCCCGCGTCATCGCCATCGAGAGCGAGCGTGAGTTCGGCCTCTCGGTGCTCGAGCAACTCGACCGCGAGCTGAAGCAGCGCGGCGACCTGTTTCGGGAACTGGCCGTCCAGGACCTCGCCGGCTTCCGTGCCACCGGCAGTCCCGAACCGATGCCGCGGATCCTCCTCATTATCGACGAGTTCCAGGAGCTGTTCATTGAGGATGACAAGCTCGCCCAGGATTCGTCGCTGATCCTCGACCGGCTCGTCCGCCAGGGCCGCGCCTTCGGGATGCACGTCCTCCTCGGCTCGCAGACGCTCGGCGGCTCCTACAGCCTCCCCCGGGCGACGATGGGGCAGATGGCGGTGCGGATCGCGCTGCAATGCAACGAGGCCGACAGCAGCCTGATCCTTTCCGAAGACAATTCGGCCGCCCGGCTCCTCACGCGCCCCGGCGAGGCGATCTACAACGACGCCAACGGCATGGTGACTGGCAACAATCCCTTTCAGGTCGTGTGGCTCGACGACGCCCGCCGGGAGTGGTATCTCGGCGAGCTGCGCCGCCTCGCCGACCGGCGCACCGACATCCCCCCGGTGCCGCGGATCGTGTTCGACGGCAACCAGGCAGCCGATCCCGACGGCAATGTCCTCCTCCGCGAGCTCCTCGCCAAGGGTACCAGCGGCGGCCGCGAGCTCGTCGCTCCGGTTGCCTGGCTCGGCGACGCGATCGCCATCAAGGATCCGACGACGGCGATCTTCCGGAGGCAGGGGGGGGCCAATCTCCTCATCGTCGGCCAGCGCGAGGATCTGGCGGTGAGCCTCCTGGCGATGGCCATCGTCGGGCTGGCGGCGGCGAACGATCCCTTCCCGGGTGGGAAGCTCGGCCACGATGCCCGCTTCGTGCTCCTCGAGCCGGCGGTCGCCGACGAGAAGCCCGACCTCCTCCTCTCGCAACTCGCCGCCAGCCTCCCCCACGACTTCGTCAACATCGGCCGGCTCGGCGTCACCGACGGGATGGCCGATCTGGCGGCCGAAGTCAAGCGCCGCCTCGACCATCAGGTGCTCGACGGCGAGGCGGTGTTCGTCGTCGTCCGCGATCTGGCCAGGTTCCGCGAGCTGCGCAAGGCCGACGGCGATTTCGGCTTCTCGTTCAGCGGCGGCGACAAAAAGGCCGGGCCCGCCGACAACTTCGCGACCATCCTCCGCGACGGCCCGGCCGTCGGCATCCACACGCTCATCTGGTGTGATTCGCTTACGAACCTGATGCGGACGTTCGAGCGCGGGGCGCTGAAGGAGTTCGAGCTGCGGGTCCTGTTCCAGATGAGCGGCTCCGATTCCAGCCAGCTCGTCGACAGTCCGCTGGCCAGCAAGCTCGGGCCCCAGCGGGCCATCTTCATCCACGAGGAGACGGGGACGTTCGAGAAGTTCCGCCCCTACGCCTTTCCCTCCGGCGAATGGCTCGCCGGGGTTTCTGAACGACTCCGGGCCCGTCCCCAGGGGACGAGGAGCGAGCGCTCCCGGGTTGAGCGGCCGACGGACGGCGCGACGACCGCGGAGCCGGAGAAGGAGGAGCTCAACTTTGGCTTCGGCGGTGGCGACGGGGAGTTCAACTTCACGAAGTTTCTCGATGATCCCCCGGCGGGGGACGGCACGGCTGCCCCCCCTCCCGAAGCCGGCTGACCGCCCCTACCCCGTTCGATCCCGCCTTCCCCGTCTCTCCAGCGATGACCGCCACCATGCCCCCGATCGTTCCCCTCCGCCAGCTTGCCGCATGCGTTTTGGCCACGGCGGGCCGGAGCACGTGGGTCGCTGTGGCGTTCCTCCCGATCCTCCTGATGGGAACGGCCCGGGGGCAGCTCCCGCAGACCGAGCCCTGGCAGCAAACGCTCCACCGGTTCCTCGCCTCGCTCACCGAGCCAGACATCACCCTTGCGGTCGTCCCGGTGGAGTACATCGAGGAACAGCTCGACGACGATGCCCTCTACCGCGACTGGCTCCTCCTGGGCTCGGCCCTGGAGCGCCGCCCCGCCTCCCTCGAGCAGCCGAACATCGATGTTCTCCGGCACCCTGCCGGGGTTTACCTCCTGGAGTCGATCGAGCGCGACAGTCGGGTGTGGATGTCGCCGCGGCAGTACCCGCCGATGGCGCCGGCGTGGTGGTCGAGCTGGTCCTATCCGGGCAATCCCTACTTCGGCTCGCGGGCCTGCAAGCTCCGCGGCTTCGTCCCCGCCGCGGTCGACATGATGATGCTCGCCAGTGACGACCGGGAGATGGAAGCCGCGATCCCCCCCACGAACCTCCTCGCCAACACCTACGCCTACCTGCACGCGATCGACGTCCTCCCCAACGACGTCCGGCAGGCCTTTGAAACGGCGATCGGGAGGGCGCTGTCGCGACTCGAGGAGCCTGGCCCCCACGACCCGGCCGACCGGTCCGACCCCCCCCGCGACATCGCCGCGCGGACCGTCACGGCTTGCGCCTACATCGCCCGGGCCGTCGACGATTCGGCGATCGTCAGCCGCGCCGAGGTGCTCGCACGGGCCCTCGTCGGTCGGCATCTGACAGCCGCCGGCTATCCCGATCACGGCGGCGGATACGATCCGGCCACGGCCGGCGACGATTTCTATTTCCTGACGTGGGCGGCGCTGGCCGCCCCCGACGAGTGGGACTTCCTCCGCGGGGCCGTGGCCACGATGGCCGACCTGAAAACCCATCTTCTCCTTCCCGAGCCCGGCTCGGCGCACGCCTTCGGGCCGACCCATTTCGCCCCCTGGACGTCTTCTGACGGCTTCCAGGACCAGTCCGCCCACCGGCACCGTGATGTCGGCGCCGCGATGCTCGCCACGCCGGCGCTCCCCCTTCTCTTCAACGACCGTCCGCGCCAGGGGGGCCGTGCCGTGCCGAAGACGACCGCCGCAATGCAGGCCGAAATCCGTGGGGCGTTCCGCAGCGGTGCCGAACTGCGCGGCGTCAACACCCTGCTTGCGGAGTCGCACGACCCCGCGCCGACGGCCCAATGGAAAGCGGGCGGAGGCCAACTCTCCGTCGTGCCCTACGACCACGATTACTACCGCCCCGGAACGCTCACCAGGTTTCTCCGCGCTGCCGACAAGCCCGTGGCCCGGCTGCCCTTCGACCGTGACGAGGACTTCGTCCGCAGCTTCGGCGAGGATTTCCTCGCCGCCAAACTCGGGGGGATGGGGGTGATCATCCACACCGGCCCGACGGTGCCGGGGCCGGAGGCGACCGGCTTCTCCGGCGGGGCGCTGTCGGGCTTCTGGACCCCCGCGACCGGCGCCGTGATCCTGGGGCGCAGCCGCCACCGCCCCGTCGAATCGGATTCGCAGGACACCTGGGCCAACTGGTGGCAGTGGCAGACCCACGCCTTGGCCGGCGTGAATGCCGACGGGAAGCCCTTCAGCACCGCGCGGCTGCCGCGCGCGGCGTTCACCGACTGCACGCACGATATCGGCCTCGACCGGGCCACCGTCCGCGTCGTCTCCCCCCTCGTCTCAGCCGGAGAGCACGGCAGCGATGCCGCCCCGGATGACGCCCTCGTCGGCCAGGTGATGTTCACGCGGACGTTCGACATCGACGCCGCGGGGCTGCGCGTCGAGACGACGATCGAGGGGGATGGCCGGGATCGCGTCACCCGCCTCTACGAGATCCTCCCCCTCTTCAACCAGGCTCCGATCGAACGGGTCACCGGCCCGGGAACGGTGGCGACCGTCTATTTCGATGTCGGACGCGGCTGGAAGCCGGCGGCCGCCAAGCCGGTGACCGGCGTCCGGAGGGTGCGTGTCGACCGCCACGAGGGGGCAATCATCATCGAGTTCGACCGCCCCCAATCCGTCGCCCTGGCGGAGGCGGCTGGCCCGTCGTGCCACAACCTTCTCATCGATCTCCTCCGCAATGCCGGCACGCCGACCGAACTGACCACCGCCGGCGTCGCCTACACGATCCGCCCCCTGGTAGAACGCCGCTGACAGCGCCGGGTGGGGCCGCGCCGCGTAGACCGGATGCTCGTCGGAGGCGACGATTTGCACCGACTGGTCAAGGCGCCCCGCTGATCCCTATCCGGCGACGGCCTCGCGTTTCTGGAGATCGTGAGCCGTTTTCCGGTAGAGGGCCACCACTTTTGGGAGCAAGGCCGGGGCCGATGGATCATGCTCGGCCCGGGCCGAAACGAAGTCGCCAACTTGGATTTCTTCGATTGGCTTGGAGACTGAAGAGGGGCCGGCGTCGGTCGTGCCGCTACGCTCGCCTCGGGCAGGCCCCTTCCGGATTTACAGAAGGAATGTCGCACGAACCGCACAGATAAAGCAACTTCTCTTCTGTAAATGCCGGGATGAGCAGGCGGGTCATCTGGCTTTCATGTTCAGGTAAGACCTTTCTGTTTCCCAGTCGTCACTGATCTCACTGAGGACGGCCGAGACAAGCCTCAGCACCGAAGCCTCATTTGGAAACAGGGTGGCGACACGGGTACGGCGTTTGATTTCCTTGTTGAGTCGTTCGATCCCGTTGTTGGTTCGCAGCCGCTTGCGGTGTGCGGCCGGGAAGGCGAAGACGGTCAAGGCTTCGGGGATGTTCTCCTCGAGCCAACTGGCAAGTGCGGGTGCGGTCTTGTGGTAACGGCCGACCATGTCCTTGAGTCGCCGATCGGCCTCGGCACGGTCTTCGGCGTTGTAGATCCGCCGGATGTCATCGGCGACATCGCCCCGCATCGCCATCTTGGGAATATGAGCCATGGCGTTCTGGCTCGTGTGAAACTGGCACCGCTGCCACGGTACGCCGGGCATGGTTGCATGACGAGCCGCCTTGAGCCCTGCGTGGTTGTCGCTGACGACGAGCTTCACGCCGTATAGGCCTCGTTCCTGGAGGCTCTGAAGGAACTCCCGCCAGTGAGTTTCGGCCTCACTCCGAGCGACGCTGCAGCCGAGTACCGACCGCTTGCCGTCGGCGGTGACCCCGATGGCGGTGAGCACTGCACAGGGCACGACGGCACCGCCGTGGCGGACCTTTTCGTACCGGGCGTCGAGGATGAGGTAGGTGATCTCGCCGAGTGGCCGGTTCCGCCACGCGGCCAGCTCCTCGTCGAGCTCTGCAGCTGCCCGACTGACCTGAGTGGAGGTGATCTGGAGGCCGCAGAGTTCCTCCACGATCTTCGTGACCTTCCGGGTGCTGACGCCCTGGACGTACATCTCGGCGACCGCGAGGGTCATGGCCCGTTCGCTCCGAACGCCTCGCTCGAGGCTCTTGGGATAGAAGGGCCGCCCTTCCTCGTCGTGGTAGTCGCGGGTCTGCGGGATTCGGAGGTTCACCTCCCCCACCCGGGCGTGGAGGGTCTTCGGCTTGAATCCGTTGGCGTAGCCTTGACGGTCCGCGGTTCTCTGATGAGACTCGGCTTTGAGAGCCTGCTCCCGTTCGATCTGCATGGCACAGTTCATGATGATGGCAAAGGCAGAGGCCATGGCCGCGGGGCCATGCTCGATCAGGATCGCCGTGACGGCTTCAAAAACAGCACTTTCTTCTTGGCGGGTCATCGCAGGTTCCTTCTTGGGGTAGTAAGACACTTCCAAGAAAACCTCGATGACCCGCCTTTTCAACCCGGCGGCCGGTAGGGGCCTGCCCTCGTCTCGCTACGCTCGACTCGGGCAGGCCCCTACCGGTGATTTACAGAAGAGACTTTACACAAACCGGCGATTCATATGGTCAGTGCCTGGGCAACGGAGAACTCGATCAGCCTTGGCCAGGTTGTGACC
>SIAG01000140.1 GCA_009691925.1 Planctomycetaceae bacterium | reverse complement strand
CCAAGGAGGAGCACCGTGGGTTCCAAGAACAAATGCGTTTCCCAAGCAGCCGTCGTGGCGATCAGGAGCGGAAAGGTTTGCTTGATCACCTCCAGCAGCGGCAAGCGGTGGCTGGTGCCGAAGGGCAATCTCCAACGCGGATGCGATCTCCGTGAAACCGCCGCGCGAGAGGCTTGGGAAGAAGCGGGAATCATCGGCCGCGTGACAAGCCGCCCGCTCGGGCACTATGAGTTCACGAAAATGGGTGTCCGGCATGAGGTCGTGGTCTTCCGGATGCACGTCAGCACCGTGAAGCGTGATTGGCCCGAGCGCCGGCGGCGGCAGCGGGAGTGGCTTCGCCCCCACAAGGCCGCCGAACGGATTTCCCATGCATCGCTCCGTGAGCTCGTCCTCGGTGCAGCGGGGATATCCAAGGCGGCATGACAATCACCAGGCAGCGCGGCTCGAGGAGAAACAGGATGACCAAGCGAATTGCGGACGTCGAAGAGAACACGCCGGTGGCGGATGCGGCCAGACGGGTTCTCGCGGTACGGCTGGAGGCGGTACGCGACAGGATCGGCGACACCCTGGCAGACGCCCGCAACCGGCGCCGCCATATCCATGCCCTCCGAGTCGCGACCCGAAGAGCCGCTGCCGCCGCCGATCTCTTCGCCACCTGCCTGCCGAAGAAGGTTTATCGGCAACTGCGCGATCATCTCCGCGCGCTGCGCCGCACGGTGGGCACCGCCCGTGATTGGGATGTCGTGCTTTCCCAATTGGGCCAGCGCCTCGACGGCGAGTCGAAGTCGGACGAGCCGGCGATCGACATGCTGACAGGGTATGCCCTGGCTCGCCGGGTGCCGGCACAAAAAAGGCTCGAAAAAGCGACCAGCGACTTTCCGTTCGGCTTTGACCGCCTCATGGCCACGACGATGGTGGCGGTTCACGGGCCGGAGCGAGCCACGTTCGGAACAGTCGTCCAACCGGTCATTTCCAAGATGCTCGCAGACTTTCAAGACCTCTGCGGCAGGGGAGAGGGCGACTGGGCCCACCTCCATGAGGTGCGGATCGCGGGGAAGCGGTTGCGGTATGCCCTCGAGCTCGTCCAGCCGTGTTTCGGCGGGCTGGTGTCAGAAGACATCGAACCAGCGCTCGCTGCGCTGCAAGAGACGCTCGGGGCCGTCAACGACAGTTTCAACGCGTTGCAACTTCTCGAGGAGATCCACACCGGCCTCACCGAGTGCCTCCCGGGGGCGGCCGAGCGCTACCGAGCACTCATTGAGCGCCAAGCGGCGGAGCATGAAGCAACGATGCGGACGGGCCGTGAGCACTACCGCACCTGGCTGGACCGGTGGCGTTGCCAAGGACTGCAGCAAGCCCTTGTCGCTTTCCGAACGGTCACCGAAACTGCCCCGATTTTGGTCCCATCTCCGCAGCGGGCCTCGATCGCCTGATCGCCGTGCCAACCCCGTCACGGCTGCCCTGCCGCGGCCGGTGACGCCGCCTCGGTGCGGCCGGTCATCCGCAGGAAGACCACGGTCAGGTCGTCCCACAGCGAGTAGGCCACCGGCGTCAGCAGGAGCGTGAGGAGGAGAGAGAGGACCTGCCCGCCGAGGATCACCTTCGCCATCCCCGCGCGCGAGGCGGCCCCCGGCCCTTCCCCCATCGCCATCGGGACCATCCCGCCACGAGCATCACCGTCGTCATCAGGATCGGCCGGAGGCGGACGGCGTTGGCCTCGAGGATCGCCCGGTCGCGCGGCACGCCCCGGCTGCGGAGGACATTCGTGTAGTCGACCTGAAGGATGCCGTTTTTCTTCACGATCCCGAAGAGCATGAACAGCCCGAACATCGCGTAAATGTCGAGATTCGTCCGGAGGAGAATGAGCGAGAGGATCGCAAAGGGAATCGTGAGGGGAAGGGCGAGGAGAATCGTGATCGGGTGAACGAGGCTCTCGAACTGGGCCGCGAGGATCATGTACATAAACAGGAAGGCCAGCGCGAAGGCGATGACGAAGTTGGCCATCGTGTCATTGAGATTCTTCGCCTGCCCGATAAACTCCCAGCGGTAGTCGGCCGGCAGGTCGAGCGTTTTGACGAACGCGGCGAGATTGTCGACCCCCTCGCCGAGCGCTTTCCCCTCGAGGTTCGCCGACACCACCACCTGCCGCTGCCGCGAGAAGCGCTCGATCGTGCTCGGCCCCTGGGCCTCCTCGAAGTCGGCGACATTGCCGAGCTCGACGACCCCGATGCCCGGCTTCGACGAGGGGACAGTGAGCCGGGCGATGTCGGCCGGGTCGTCGCGAAATCCCTGGTCGGCGCGGAGCCAGACGTCGTACTGCTGGTCGGCCTCCTTGTAGGTGCTGACCGGGAAGCCGCCGACGAGGACGTTGGTTGTTGCCGAGATCGCCTGGATCGAGACACCCAGCTCGCTGGCCCGTTCCCGGTTGGGGACGATCCGCATCTCCGGCTTGCGAAACGACAGGCTCGTGTCGACGTCGACATACGGCCCCTGGGCCCGCATCCAGTCGGTGATCGTCTGCGAATAGAGCTGGAGCTTCTCCATGTCGGGGCCACGCAGATTGAGATCGATCATCACCTGCCGGAAGCCGGAGCCCGAGATCGCTGCCACATCCTGGACCGCCGCCCGGAGGTCGGGATAGTCGACGAGGATCCGCCGGGCGTCTTGCATGACTTCAAATTGGCTGTAGTCGCGCTCCCTCAGGTCGATCAGCCGGCAGTAGATGCCGGCGCGCGTCACCTCCCCCTGGCCCCGGGCGGTGCGGCCGCTGGTGTCGCCGATCGTTGTGAATGTCTTCGTCACGCCGCGCACGCTCCGCAGCCGCTGCTCGACCTCGGCGAGGACCTCGTCGGCGCGCTCCAGCGACGTCCCTTCCGGGAGCGTGACGACGACCTCAAACTCGCTGGTGTCGTCGCGCGGGACAAAATCCTTGCCGACGATCTTCATGAGCGTCGGGGTCGAGGCAAACACACCGACCGACACGAGCACGATCAGCCAGCGGTGCGCGAGCGAAAACCGCAACGCGGCCATGTAGAAGCCTTCCACCAGCCGCCACACCGGCCCCCCTTTCGTGGCGGCGTGGCCATCCTCCGCTTTGAGAAAGCGCGAGCAGAGCGCCGGCGTCATCGTGAACGAGATCATCATGCTCATGAGGATCGAAAAGGCGACGACGTAGCCGAAGGAGACGAAAAACCGGCCCACTCTTCCCCCCATGAAGATCACCGGAATGAAGATCACCAGGAGCGAGAGGGTGGTGGCGACGACCGCCAGGGCGATCTCCGCGGTCGCCGAGGCGGCCGCCTCGCGGGCCGACAGCCCATATTCCTCCATGTGGCGGAAGATGTTCTCGTGAACGACCACCGCATCGTCGACGACGATCCCGATCGCCAGGATCAGCCCCAGCATCGTGATGTTGTTGATCGTGAAGCCCATCAGCTCCATGAAGGCAAAGGTGGCGATCATCGACGTCGGGATCGAGAGCGTGGCGATGAGCGTCGTCCGCCAGTCGCGCATGAAGAGGAGGATCGTCAGGCTGACGAGGACCGCGGCGAGGAGGAGATGGACCTGCACCTCGTGAATCGAGTTCTCGATAAAGCGCGACTGGTCGCGGATGATCTGCACCTCGACATCGTCCGGGAGCACCGCCCGGATCTCCTCGAGGCGGTGCTTGACCGCCTCGACGACCGCAACGGTGTTGGTGCCCGACTGCTTCTGGATGATGAGGCTGACCGCCTGATCCCCCGGCCCCGAGGAGGCCGAGAGCATCGTCCACAGCCGGCTCAAGCCGCGCGGCTCCTCGATCGAATCGGTGACCGTGCCGATGTCCTGGATGCGGATCGGCTGGCCGTGCCGGTTGGCCACGATCAGCTGGGCGAAGTCGGCCGGCGCGCGGATCCGCCCCATCGTCCGGAGCACGACTTCCTTAGGTCCCTGGTCGATCCGCCCGCCGGGCTGCTCCTGATTCTCCCTCGTGATCGCCTGACGGACATCCTCGATCGTGAGGTTGTGATATTTCTGGAGCCGGTCGGTGTCGATCGAGATCTGGATCGCCCGCTGCCGCCCGCCGACGAGGATCACCGCCCCGACGCCCGAGAGACTCTCGAGATCCTCCTTGATCTGCTTCCGGGCGATCTCGGTGATCTCGCGGGCGTCGCGGCGGCCGGAGATGGCCAGCGTGAGCACGGGCGCGGCATCGAGGGCGAACTTATCGATGATCGGGCTGTCGGTCCCCGCGGGGAGCTGGCCGAGGATCGTCCGCACCTTGGCGTCGATCTCCTGGGCGGCGACGGCGCCGCTCTTCTCCAGGACGAACTCGATCGCCACCTGCGACATCCCCTCCTTCGTCGTCGACCGCAGCTGCTCGATCCCGGAGACGGTGTTGACGATCTCCTCGATCGGCTTGGTGACCCCCGTCTCCATCTCCTCGACGCTCGCGCCGCGGAGCGTCGTGGTGACGGTCACCAGCGGCAAGTCGACGTTGGGAAACAGATCGACCCCGAGGCGCGGGTAGGCCGAGAGCCCGAGGACGATCGGCGCAATAACAAGCATCGCCGTGAACACCGGCCGGCGGATGCACACATCCCAGATCGTCATGGCACCGTCGCCACACCGCCGGCGGCCCGCACACGGACCGGCGTGCCGTCGGTAAGGAGGGCCAGGCCGGAGGTGATCACGCCGGCCCCGGCCGTCACCCCGGCAGGGATCTCGATCCACCGGCGGACGACGCCAGTGTCATCCGTGACATCGAGCCGAACTCCCGGCTCCACCGGCACCGCCACGGCATGCCCGTCGACGGCCAAAAAAAGCTTCGTGACCCCGGCGAAGCGGACGAGCGCCTCCTCCGGCACGGTGACGGCTTCGGCCCGACGATCGAGGAGGATCGACGCCTTGGCGAAGGCACCGGGCTTGAGGCGGTGGTCGCCGTTGGGAACCTGGACTTCGACGTCGAACGTCCGGCTCGCCGTGTCGATCGTGGGATGAACGCGAACGACATGCCCGCTCACCGGCACGCCAGGGAGACTCTCGACCGCGAGGTCAACTTCCTGCCTCGGGCTGATCGTCGCCGCATGGCGCTCTGGCACCGCGGCCTTGAGCTTGAGGACGTCTTCAACGACGAGGCGGAAGAGGATCTCCGCGGGCATCGAGCGGATGACCTCTCCTTCGGTGACGTGGCGGGCGGCGACGATGTAGGTGTGGGCCACGCTGCTGAGCTCATCGGCGCTTGCTTCACCGGGGCGGCGAAAGGTGCGGACCTCGATCGCCGGGGCGACAACGCGCGTGTCGCCGAGCCGCTTCCGGGCCGTCTCGAGAACCGCCTCGCGGTGCCGGACCGCGGCGAGGGCCTGCTCGGCCTCGAGGAGCCGCTGCTTGCGGTCGAGCCGGGCGGTGTCGAGCGCGAGCTCGGCCTTTTGGATGTCGTCTTTCGTGATCGCATTGCGATCCACCAGCTCGCGATAGCGCTCCATGGTGTCGGCGGCGCTGCGCTCGACGAGCTCGGCACGCTCCACCGAGGGGAGACGGGTGATGTCGAAGGAAGGATCAGGAATGGTGGAGAGGCCCAGCGCCGCGAGCTCCAGCTCGAGGGAGCGTTCCACCTCCTGGACCGCGAGGAGGAAGTCGGCGTCGTCGATCTCCAGGAGCGTCTCCCCCGGCGCGACGATGTCGCCGACGTCGTGGGCCACCCGGGCGACCCGGCCGTCGACCAGCGACGAGACCTCGATCTCCTCGAAGCCGTGGAGGGTGCCGACCGTCCGCACCCGGCGCTCGACCGGCCGGGTCATGGCGCTGACCACGGTCACCACGACCGCCTCGGCTGCCTTAGCCGCAGCCTTGAGAGCCGCAGGGTCCGCACCGGCTCCAGACGCAGTCCCGGCGGGGTTCGCCCGGCTGCCCGGCAGGGTCACTAGGCCGAACCGGACCGCGCCCAAGGCGATGCCGACGAGCATCGACACCAGCGCGAGCCAGCGGAGGGGGTGACGCGGCTGCCGCTCCACAGGCACAGGGTCTGCCGAATCACCCCGGCCCGGCGTCTCTCGTGCCCCGGACTCGGTCAAAGTGCGATGCTCCAGGGACACGTGCGGGCCGACCCCGGCACCAGCCACCTCGATCGAAATAAGGTTCGCCAACTGACGCAGATTACGGCGGGAACAGAACGGGAGGCAAGGGCGATCGACACCCGCTGCCAAGTCCATGTTCGGGGGCGCGTTGTGGGGGGAACGGCCGCCGTCGTATCGTGTCGGGAAGGGTGGCAGCCGGGCGTGGGGGTGGCCGCGCTTCCAAGTTCAGCACGCCGATCCTTCCGGAGATTCCCCGATGGCAAGCTCGCTCCTTCCCCTCTTCCCGCTCGTCCCCAGCCACGCCAGCCACGCCAGCCGCGGCCTCGTCGTGCTGACCCTGGTCGCCGTCGCCGCTGCCTCTGCCCCGGCGACCGGTTGGTCCGCTGGGCTGCGGGCCGGCGCTGCCACCGTCAGCGTCACCCCCGACCAACCGGTCGCCCTGTGGGGACAGATGCACACGCGCGTCTCCGCCGGCGTCGCCAGCCCGGTCACGGCCACGGTGCTGCTGCTGGAGAGCGTCGACGGGGAGCGGTCGCTGGGGACAACGACCTTCGTCGCCTGCGACGTTGTCGCCATTCCCGACGAGGCCCTTTCGGCGATCCGCGCCAAGGTGGCAACCCGGCTCCCCGACTTCCCGGTGGAACGGATTGTCGCCAGCGCCACCCACACCCACACCGCGCCGGTCCTCGTCGACGGCGTCTACAACCTTCCCGCCGGTGTTATGCCGCCGCCAGAGTATGTCGACTTCTTCGCCACGCGGATCGCCGCGGGAATCGAGGAGGCGTGGACGGGGCGCTCGCCGTGCACTATCGGCTGGGGGATGGGGCATGCTGTCGTCGCCCACAACCGGCGCAGCGTCTACGCCGACAACAACGCCGTCATGTACGGCGCCACCGATCGGCCGACGTTTCGGATGCTCGAGGGCTATGAAGACCATGCCGTCGACGCGCTGTTTGTCTGGAAGGCCGACGGCGCCCTGTTGGCGACGGCGATCGACGTCGCCTGTCCGGCCCAGGAAGTGGAGGGCAACGGCCAAGTCGACGCCGACTTCTGGCATCCGGTCCGCGAGCGGCTGCGGAAGGAGCATGGGGCGGGGCTCCATGTCCTTGCCTGGACCGGCGCCGCCGGCGACCAGTCGCCTCATCTGATGTTCCGCAAGGCTGCCGAAGAACGGATGCGCCGATTGCGCGGCCTCTCCCGGCTCGACGAGATCGCGCGGCGGGTTGTCGCCGGCTGGCAGGAAGCGCTCTCGGGCGCCGAGCAGGAGAAGTGCGCCGACGTCCCCCTCGATCACCGCGTCGAGCGCCTTGAGCTTCCCAGGCGGATGGTGTCGCAGCGCGAGTTTGAGCTCGCCGAGGAAAAGATCCGCGAGCTGTCGACCGACCAGGGGAATCAGACCCTCCTCTGGTGGCACGGGGGCGTCGTGCAGCGCTACCAGCGCCAGCAGTCGGGCGACGAAACTCCGTTCACGACCGAGGTCCACGTCATTCGTCTGGGCGACATCGCCATCGCCACCAATCAGTTCGAGCTCTACACCGACTTCGGCGTGGCGATGAAGGCCCGCAGCCCGGCCCTGCAGACGTTCGTCATCCAACTCGCCGGCCCCGGCACCTACCTCCCCAGCGCCCGGGCGGCCCGCGGCGGGGGCTATAGCGCCATCGCGGAGAGCAACGAAGTCGGGGCGGAGGCCGGGCAGGTGCTCGTCGACCACACCGTCGCCCGGCTCGGCGAGCTTTTTCCGGCTCCCGCGCGCTAACCGCCCCGGCGGCCGATTTGCCAGCGGGGGAGATCGGGGCGTAGAGTTCGCCGGCAAAAATGACGAGGCAGGGACTGGTTCGCCCGGGGCGCCGTGGCCCGGTCCGGGCGGCGGCTTCAGGCGTGGACTTCAGGGAGGATCCGATGACAAGACTGCCAAAACTGCCGGGGCTGTCAGGACTGCCAGCTCGAGACGATCTCACGGGCCGACCGTTCCCGTCTGCTCCCCACTCCCCCCAGGGCAGCGGCGCCGTGGTCACCCTCGCCGTCGAGGGAAGCCTGGCCGTGCCGCTGGATCGCCTCGCCCCGCTGGCCGCCGTGGCGGCTTGGCTGGCGACCGACCCCACCCCCGACGTTGCCGCGGCGCTGGTCGCGGTGATCCGCACCGACACCCGCATCGAGCTCGACCCCGAGGAGGTCAGTGCCGTCCTCGCTGATGCGCGGAGCGAGGGGCTCGATGCCGAGATCGCCTTCGAGCGGCTCATCCTCCAGGGGGAATGGCTGGCGATGGATCGGCTGGCCCGCATCCGCCCCCGCTGAAGCCTCTTTACCCCCCATGACGCGCGCTCCCCACGATCTTGCCCTCCGGAAAGATCCGGTCATGCGCCGCGTCATCGACGCGGTCGGCCCGCAGCCGGCCTTCTACCGCGAGCGGACCGATTTCGAGACCGCCTGTCGGATCATCGTCGGCCAACAGCTCTCCTACGCGGCCGCCACAACGATCTGGGGGCGGGTCCGCGGGGCGGCGCCCCGTTGGAAGCCGGCCGACGTGGCGGGCTTGGCCGCCGATCGGCTCCGCGCGCTCGGCTTGAGCCGCAGCAAGGCCTCGTTCATCCATGAGCTCGCCGCCCGAGCTGCTTCTGGCGACCTCAACTTCCGTCGCATTCGCCGGGGCGACGACGAGGCTGCTGCGGAAGCCCTCCGCGGCATCAAGGGCTTCGGCCCCTGGTCGGTGGAGATGTTTCTGATCTTCGCCCTCGGCCGCGACGACGTCTTCAGTCTTGGTGACGCCGGGCTGCGACGGGCCGTGTGCGAGCTCTACGGCGTGCTGCCGGGGGACTACGCAGCGCGGATCGGGGCGATCGCCGCGTGCTGGAGCCCGTGGCGCAGCCATGCCTGCCGCTATCTGTGGGGCTGGCTCGAGTATTCCGCGCGGAAAGCGAAGGGCCCGGGTTGACGCGGAGGGGCGCGCGGGGCCGATAATCGTCCCGCTGTCCCCGATCCCACCGGAGCTTCTGTTGTGCCACATTCCCTCTCCGCCTCGCTCCGCGCAGCCGCGATCCTCTCCGTGGCCCTGCTCGGCACTGCCGGGGCGGAGGAATCGGCCCTCCTCCCGAAGGCGCGCGTGGCAATCGTCGGCGACTCGATCACCGAGCAAAAGCTCTATAGCAAGTATGTCGAATGCTGGCTGCTGGCCTGCTCCGGTGTCCCTGATGTTCGCGTCATGCAGTTTGGCTGGGGCGGGGAGACCGCCGGCGGCTTCGCCAACCGGGCCGACAACGATCTGGCGGTCTTCGATCCCGACATCGTCACCCTCTGCTACGGGATGAACGACGGCGGCTACCAGCCCTGGCACAGTGAGATCGGCACGGCCTACGAAGCGAACATGCGCCGGGTCCTCGATCGGCTCGACGCCCTCGGCGTGAAGTCGGTGGTCGTCGGCTCCCCCGGCGCAGTCGACACCAACTTCTTCCGGCCGGGCCAAACGATGGCCGACAAGCCGGCCCACGTCGCCTACAACGACAATCTCGCCCACCTCCGCGACATCGACCGCAGTC